>JBILOZ010000014.1:0-25589 GCA_044374245.1 Sphingorhabdus sp.
CCATCAACTTGCGTCCGGTGTATCCGTTGGCGGTGCGTGAGCCCGACTTTTTCGAACGCAGTCATCCCAATTGGCTGCGCTACACATTTACGGATATGTTTCGCGTCGCGCAGTTTCACGACATTCCATTCGGCCCGCCACGGCCCGATCCGATTGTGCAAGATGTGCTGACCCGCAAGATTGCCGAAGAGCAGCCCTATATCTACCGCCTGACGCGCTTGGGGCAGGCAGCGGCACGCCGAGGCAAGAGCCTCGCGTTTTGTGATGAGGTATCACGCCTGATCTGGGGCGGTGCCGAAAACTGGCATGAAGGGGACCATCTCGCTGGCGCAGCGACGCGCGCTGGACTAGACTTGGCTGAACTGGATGCTGAAGCCCTGAGTGACGCTGAAACGCTCGACGCGGAGATTGCAGCCAACCAAGCGTCTCTCGAAGCATCGGGGCATTGGGGTGTCCCTACCTTGGTATTTGACGGAGAGCCGTTTTTTGGACAGGACCGCATTGATATGGCGGTATGGCGGATGCAGCAAAAGGGTTTGGCTGCGCGATAAGCCTTAACGTCACTCGGCCATTGCGGGTTGCTGCCCGGGGGCGGCTGTACCCGGCTTCAAAAAGAAGATCAGCGGGCTGATGACGACCAGCACTATCATCATCAGTTGGAAATCATCGAGATAGGCAATCATCGCGGCCTGCCGGTTGATCTCAAGGTTCATCATTTGCAATGCAGCCTCTCCGATCCCGCCAAGGCGGTCGGCGCTGGCGGGATCAATTGCGTTCATCGATGAAGACGTGACGTGCGATGCCAGGTCTTCATGGCTCGTCTGCATGTTGCGCGCCAACATCGTGGTCATGATGGAGATGCCAAAGCTGCCGCCCAGACTGCGGAAGAGATACAGCAGGCTGGAGCCATCTGTGCGCAGGCGCATGGGCAATGTCGAAAACGCGATGCCGTTCAGGGGAATGAAGACAAAGCCCATGCCAAAGCCCTGAAACAAGCCAGTGTATACGATTAAGTGCCAGTCCATATTCAAGGACCAGCGCGTCATGATCCACATCGATGCTGCAGTCATTAAAAAGCCGGCAAAAACAACGATGCGCGGATCCAGCTTGTTGCCAACTTTCGCCGCGATGAACATCGCGAGCACGATGCCGACACCTCTGGGTGCCAATAATATGCCGGTATCATACACCGAATAGCCATAGAGATTCTGCAGCATAGGCGGCAGCAACGCGAAAATACCGAACATCATCATGCCAACCAACAGCATCATATTCAGCGAGATAAAAAAGTTACGATCGGTGACCAAAAGCCGTTCAAACATGGGGCGATCAGTCGTTATTTGATGCATCGCAAACATCCAGAGCGCCGCCACGACAACCAACAGCTCAATGATAATTTCCCAACTTTGCAACCAATCCTCTTGTTGGCCGCGATCCAACAACAACTGCAAGGTGGCGAGGCCAATGGCGAGCATTGCAAAACCAAAACGGTCTAGTTCGCGGCGATTTATGGGGCGGGAAGGCAGTAACCACCATAAAAGGGCCAGCGTCGGAATGCCGATGGGCAGGTTAATGTAGAACACCCAGCGCCAATTGTAATTCTCGGTCAGCCAGCCGCCAATCATCGGGCCCAATATTGGCGCAATCATGATGCCCATGCCCCAGATAGACATCGCGCGCGGTGCCTCCGACGGTTTATTGATATCCAGCATGATCGTTTGGGAAAGCGGCCCAATAAATGCCGCGCATACACCTTGGAAAACACGGAAAGCCACCATTTCGGTCAGGCTTGTCGCAATGCCGCACAGCATAGATGCGAGAATGAACCCGGCAACCGCACCTAGAAACAAGTTCCGTGAACCGATCCTGTCCGCAAGCCAACCCGTGATGGGCATGGCCACCGCGCTGGCGACGATGTAGCTTGTTAATACCCACGTGATGGTGTCCATCGTCGCGCCAAGGCTTGTCTGCATGTGCGGGATGGCGACGTTGGCAATCGTCGAATCCAGAATTTGGATAATCGTCGCGCCCATGACGGCAAGCGTCAGCAGCCCCTTGTTTTTGACCGGATAGGCCGGCTGATCGAGCGGATTACTTGTTGGTGTCGATGCGGACATGGGCCGACAATCCTGCAATCATTGCACGCTTCGGCTTGTCGGTAATCGATATCCGTACAGGGACGCGCTGCGTGACCTTGACCCAATTTCCGTTGGCATTCTGGGCTGGTAGAACCGAAAATTCGGACCCCGTGCCAGCGCCAATGCTTGATACTTTGCCGCGCACTTTCAGGTCGGGATATGCGTCGAAAGTTATCTCGGCAGGTTGGCCAACGCGCATATGGGCAAGATCGGTTTCCTTGAAATTGGCTTCAATCCAGCTTTTGTTGCTGGCGACAATGGTAACGCCGGGCAATCCTTGAACCATCATTTGGCCAGGCTGCAAACGATCGGCCTGACTTACGATGCCGGAGACAGGCGCGCGTACTTCCGTACGTGAGAGGTTAAGCATCGCCTGATCGCGTTGTGCTTGGCCTGCCTTAATGGCTGGATTTACGCCGGGCGCTGCCGATCCTGTGGCGAGCGCGGCGCGCGCCTTAGTCGCGTCGGCTAGCGCTGAGGCTACGCGGCTCCTTGCGTCGGACAAGGCATGTTCTGCGGCCTGCAACCTTGCACGCGTGGTAAAGCCAGCCTGCATCAGTGACGATTGGCGCTGATAATCTTTCTCATAGAAAGTGACATCTTCACGTGCGCTATCGATATCGACACCGGTGGTTTGAAATTCGGTCTCGAGCGCAGAAACGCGCACTTGGGCGGCGGCAATGGCCGCGTTGGCCTGCTCAATCGCGATACGGTAAGGCTCTGGATCAATCCGGAACAACAGGTCGCCTTTGTTCACTACGTCATTTTCATGGACAGCAACATCGATAATCCGCCCGCCCACTTCTGCTGAAATGGACACCTTGTCTTGTTGGACATAGGCATTGTCGGTCGACACATAATGGTCGTTGGCAATGTAATAGGCGGTTGCGCCACCCACGAGCACCAGCGGGACCGAAGCCATCAAAGCCAGTCGGCCAAAGCGCCCCGACTTTGCCTTTGTCGCAACATCAATTTGTGGATCAGCCTCAGCCATGCGACACCTCGATCGGTTTACGGGTTAAGTTTGCACGAATGACGTTCAACATCGCTTCCAATTCTGTGCGTTGCGTTGCGTCCAAGCCGGCCAAAGCATCATCAAACAATGCAAGCGCGGTTGGCCGCAGTGCTTCAATTTTTTGTTCGCCTTCTGCCGTTAAGTGCAGCCGCCACGTTCGGCGGTCATTTGGGTCCGCACGGCGTTCGACGAGCCCCGCATCCTGAAGGCGGTCCACCATTCGTCCGAGCGTGATTGGTTCGACATCAAGCATATCGGCCATCGTAACTTGAGCGCTTCCATCGAAGCGTTTGAGCAGTGCCAGCACCCGCCATTGGGGCCGTGTCACGCCAACGGCGCGGGCACGTTCGTCGAAAGAACGCCGCAGCAAACGCGCCGCATCACCCAATAGAAAGCCTAAATCATCGCTCATGCCGTCAATATAATAGCCATGCTTATTATGTGCAATAATTTCTGCGTGCAGCCGACAAAAATATGGAAAACACTTTCCGGATTAAACGCCGCGTGCCAAACGATAGGGATCAACTGGCGACAGAAGAACGAACTGACTTATGATTGAATCCAACAGCTTCCATACAGACGACGGTACTGAAATCGTCTGGCGTGAAATGGGGCAGGGGCGCCCCTTACTCCTCATCCATGGGTTCATGTCCGAGGCAGACACCAATTGGATCAAATATGGCCATGCGGCGGCGTTGGCGGAGGCAGGGTATCGGGTCATAATGCCTGACCTGCGCGCCCATGGCCTCAGCGGTAAGCCGCATGCACCAAGCCATTATCCCGCCGACATATTGGCGGATGACCAGTTTGCATTGCTCGCGCATTTGGGGATCGAGGAATACGACCTTGGCGGTTATTCATTGGGCGGGCGAACAGTCGCGCGGATGTTGGCGCGCGGCGCGCAGCCGGGCAAGGCAATCATTTCCGGAATGGGTCTGCAAGGGCTGACGCAAACTGGAAATCGTGGCGCGCATTTCCGTGAAGTCTTTGACAATTTGGGGCATCATGAAAAAGGGACGGCTGCTTGGATGGCCGAGGCATTTTTGAAGACAACGGGCGGCGATCCATTGGCGTTACGCAATATATTGGAGACCTTTGTGGACACCAGCGAAGCCGAGATTGCCAGTTGGGAATTGCCGGTGGGCATAGTCTGCGGGGAACAAGATGATGACAACGGGTCTGCCGCGGATCTAGCGGCGCTCCTGCGCCACGGGAGGCTGTTCTCCGTTCCCGGTAACCACATGAGCGCAGTTACCAAGCCCGAACTTGGTCAGGCGTTTGTTGCGGGGTTGACGACGACATGGTGATGCCAGACCACGCCGATTTGCAACCAACATTGGTTGGCGACAAACTATTGCTGCGTCCACTGACCGAAAACGACTGGGACGCGATATTTGCGGTGGCGTCTGACCCGTTGGTGTGGGAAGTGCACCCCGCATGGGATCGGTATAAAGAACCTGTGTTCCGTGAATATTTTGCGGGCGCGATGGCATCGCGCGGCGCGTTGGCTGTGATCGACCGCGGGACCAACAGCATCATTGGTGGCAGCCGATATGGAAATTACGCACCTGATCGCAATGAAATTGAAATTGGTTGGAGCTTTCTTGCGCGCGCATATTGGGGCGGTTCCTATAACCGTGAGATGAAGGCGCTCATGCTTTTCCACGCCTTCCAATTTTTTGACAGCGTTCGGTTTAACATTGGCGCAACAAATGTGCGCTCGCGCCGCGCCATTGAGAAAATCGGCGCCCGCTTGGATGGAGAATATGTGCCGGAAGCGATTAACGGCGTACCGCCAGTGCCGCATGTCATTTATCGAATGAACCTGAATGATGCCAAAGCGGCGGAGATGCTTATGGAATCGAAGCACAATGGCTGAAAGCAAATTGGAACGCCGCTTCTGGCGGTTTTGGTTGAGTGGTCTGTTGCTGCTTGCGCTCATGATAGCGATGGATCCGGCGTTTTCGAACGAGATTTCGCCATTGGGAATGCGGGACCATCAAACCGCAGGAACCGCCTTGCGGGTGGATGCCATTCAAGGAGCCTGGCAAGCAGCCGGAGTGTTGAATTTCGCGAGATTTGGCATAGCCATCGACCTGATCTACATCGCGATTTATGCGTTCGGGGCCTATTGCGGTGGGCGGTTGTTTTCGCAATCATCAAAGCCAGTGTTGCGGCGGCTTGGTTGGACCATCGCTGCGACAGCTATTATTGGCGGTGCGGCCGACGGCATCGAAACATTATGCCAATTTGTTCAAATAATGCTGCTGAAAGGCAGCGACCTGTTGGCTGGGGTCGCAGCCACTGCGCAGCCGGTTAAAACGATCGCATTTCTCGTTACGTTTTTTGGTCTGCTGATGGCGTTATACATTCGACGAACAACGCGCCGGGCGGGTTGACGCCGCCACATGAAAGTTTCACCATCGGAACATATTGTTTTCCGGGAACCCTTCATGAAAAATCTAGTATCGATAGCCGCACTGGCATTTGCCTCACTTTCCCTCCCAACCGCCGTTATGGCGCAGAATTCGGCGCAAGCTTCATCTGCGCCGACCGTGGCTGAGGCAGATGCCTTTGTCGCTGCTGCGGAAAAGGACCTGTTTGACTTTTCGATTGAGGCGGGGCGGGTCGCATGGATTAACTCAACCCATATTACGGACGACACCGATGCACTTGCGGCACGCTATGGCGAAATAGGCACCGAAAAATCGGTCCGGTACGCGTTGGACGCGGCGAAGTATCAGGCGCTTCCCGGCCTGTCATATGACACCAAGCGCAAGCTTGATATCTTACGCGGTGGAATCGTGTTGCCCGCGCCAACTAAAGCGGGTGCAGCGGCTGAACTTGCCACGATCACCACGAAACTGCAGTCCGCTTATGGCAAAGGCCGTGGCACGCTTAACGGCAAGGAAATCAACGGTTCCGATATTGAAGCTGCGATGGGGTCAAATCGCAACCCCGAAGAACTGAAAGAAATGTGGGTAAGTTGGCATGACAATGTCGGCGCGCCCATGGGCAAGGATTATGCCCGGATGGTTGAAATCGCCAATCAAGGCGCGACAGAGCTTGGCTATGCGGACGTCGGCGCGATGTGGCGTTCAGGCTATGACATGCCTGCCGATGACTTTGCCAAGCTGACGGACAAATTATGGCTTGAGGTTAAGCCGCTCTATGACGAATTGCACACCTATGTCCGCACGCAGTTGAACAAGAAATATGGCGATGCGGTCCAATCCAAGACAGGGCCCATTCGTGCCGATCTGTTGGGCAATATGTGGGCACAGGAATGGGGCAACATTTATGACGTTGTGGCGCCTCCGGGGGCTGGCGATATCGGTTATGATATTGGCGCGTTGCTGGTTGCCAAGGGGTACAAGCAAACCGAAACCGGCGATTTCAGCGCCAATCGCGGCAAGGCAGAAAAGGACATGGTCAAGGTCGGCGAAGGCTTTTTCTCGTCGCTTGGCTTTGCCCCACTGCCCAAGACATTTTGGGATCGCGCGCAATTTATCAAGCCCGCCGACCGTGAAGTTGTATGCCATGCGTCTGCATGGGATATCGATAATGTCGACGATTTGCGTATCAAGATGTGCATCAAGGTGAAATCCGATGACTTCGTGACTATCCATCACGAGCTTGGGCATAATTATTACCAGCGCGCTTATAACAAGCAGTCATATTTATATTTGAATGGCGCGAATGATGGTTTCCATGAAGCGATCGGTGATGCCGTCGCTTTGTCCATTACGCCGAATTATCTGGTGCAAATCGGCCTGTTGGATGCCAACAAAGTTCCCGGAGCGGATAAGGACAATGGGCTATTGCTGCGCCAAGCCATGGACAAGGTTGCGTTCCTGCCATTTGGACTGCTGATCGACAAATGGCGCTGGGGCGTCTTCAATGGCTCTATTACGCCAGCCAATTACAACAAGGGCTGGACCGACTTGCGTTTGCAATATCAGGGCATTGTCCCGCCTGTGGAGCGCCCAGCGGATCGTTTTGACGCCGGTGCGAAATATCATATTCCCGGTAATACGCCATATACCCGCTACTTCCTCGCGCGGATTTTACAGTTCCAATTCTACAAGGCAGCTTGCGATATTTCGGGTTGGAAAGGCCCGCTCCATCGCTGCTCATTCTATGGAAATAAGGAAGTCGGTACGCGATTGAACGCAATGCTGGAAATGGGGGCATCAAAGCCTTGGCCGGATGCGTTGCAAGCATTTACGGGAACGCGCGAAATGTCGGGCAAGCCCATGCTGGAATATTTCGCTCCACTCATGAAATGGCTCAAGGCGCAGAATAAGGGCGCGAAAAAGGGCTGGTAAGCAAATAGGCCCCGCCGTGACAGGCGGGGCCATTTCGTTTTTGATTAAGCTGCAGTCTTAGGTGGCGTCTTAACCGGTGCCGCCTTTTTTGGTGCAGGCTTTGCGGCTGCAGCTGGCTTAGATGCCTTTGCTGCCGCCGGCTTCGTGGCCGCTTTCGGTGCGGGCTTGGTTGCCACAGCTTTTTTAGCAACGGGCTTTTTGGCAGCTGGCTTCTTTGCCGGCGCCTTTGTCCCGGCCGTTTTGCGGTCATAAACCTTTTTGCCAGCAACGGCCGCGGCAGCAGTTGCGATAACTGCGCCCGCAACAGCAGCAGTTTTGCCGGGATTTTCCTTGATCACGGATCCAGCCGTCGCAGCTGCGGTGGACGCTTGATCGACTGCAGATTTTGCCGTTGTCGACGCGGATTGCGCGACCGAACGCGCGCCGCCAGTCAAACCGTCGGCGAATGCGCGAAACTTATTTAGCAGCTTGTTGAGCGGTCCGGTGTTTTCGGGTTTCTTCGGCATGGGCCGTACCTCCTTGGTTATGCTTTAGGGATAATCAATTGCTTCAGTATTCGTTCCTGACCCTATCTGAAGGGTGGTTCGTTAAAGGCGCGAAGTTTGCGACTGTGCAGGCTATTTCCGGCCTCCCGAAGCAACTCGCATGTCTGGATGCCGATTTGCAAATGGGCGGCGATCGCTTCTTCATAAAAACGGTTGGCTTGCCCCGGCAGCTTGATTTCGCCGTGCAACGGTTTGTCGGACACGCACAGCAATGTGCCATAGGGCACGCGGAAGCGATATCCTTGCGCCGCAATGGTCGCCGACTCCATGTCGATGGCAATCGCACGGCTTTGTGAAAAGCGCAGGGCGGATGCCGAATAACGCAGCTCCCAATTGCGGTCGTCGGTCGTAACCACTGTGCCCGTGCGCATGCGCCGTTTCAGATTGGCACCGCTGGTCCCCGAAACATGCTCGGCTGCACTTGCCAGTGCCTGCTGCACCTCGGCGATGGGCGGAATTGGAATTTCGGGTGGAAGCACGTCATCCAAGATATGGTCGTCGCGCAGATAGGCATGCGCCAGGACATAATCGCCAATCCGCTGCGTTTCACGAAGGCCGCCGCAATGGCCAATCATCAGCCATGCTTCGGGGCGTAGCACCGCCAAATGGTCGCAGATGGTCTTGGCATTGGAAGGCCCAACGCCGATGTTAACAAGCGTAATCCCCGACCTGTCCGGCGCGATAAGATGGTAGGCAGGCATCTGGTGCCGCCGCCATGTGCTGTCGGCAACCAGCTGCGCCGCGTTGTCGGTTGGCTTGTCGACATACAGACCGCCGGCGCCCGACAAGGCGGTGTAGCGGCCATTGCCAACTTGCGTGCATGCCCAACTGACAAACTCATCTACATAACGGTGGTAGTTGGTAAACAGGATGTAATGTTGCACATCCTCGGCGGGCGCGCCGGTATAATGGCGAAGGCGCGCGAGTGAGAAATCGGTGCGCAGGCCGTCAAACAAAGCAAGCGGCGCGCTGGCATTACCCTTGATCCGCAGCAACCCGTCGGCGATTTCATCGCCAATGTCGGCAAGTTCGGTCGTGGGGAAATGGCGTGCGAGTTCGTTGGGGCTGACTGTGCCCAGTTCCAAATCCGCCGACCCATCTAGAACATAGGGGAAGGGAATTTCCTGTTCGCTGCGGCCAACCGAAATCTCCAGCTCATATTGTTCCATCAGCAGATCGAGTTGCTCACCGATATAGTCGGCAAACAAATCTGGCTTGGTAAATGTGGTCCGGAATGTTCCGACTTTCTCAAGCTTGCCAAATGCAAGGTTAGACTGCGTCTCGCGCTGCTTACCGGCGTAGGTTATGACCAATTCGGGATAACAGAAATCATTGTTGGCGCGTTGGTCGGATGAAGGCGGTATCCGATCCTTCAAATAATGGGCAAGGGCAGTTTGTAAGCGTTTTACCGAGGCGTCATATTCGGTAACGAGTTGATTAATGATGTTTTGAGCTTGTTCACTAGGCATGGATACACATCACCGAAATTTCCAATTTTCGCAACAAAAAAAGGGAGGGTTGCCCCTCCCTTTAAATACCCAAAAGGGCAAGATTTCGTAAACTTAAAGCTGACCGAGCATATATTCAGCAGAGCTAACGTTGAAGTCACCGGGGGCTTCAACATTCACATGCTCAACGACGCCGTCATTGACAACGAGCGAGAAGCGCTGACCGCGCTTGCCCATGCCAAATGCCGAACCGTCCATTTCGAGGCCAAGTGCAGCGGCAAAATCGCCATTGCCATCGGCCAACATGGTGATCGCGTCTGATCCGCCAGACTTGTTCCATGCGCCAAGGACGAAGGCGTCGTTCACTGCAGTGCAGGCGATTTCATCAATGCCTTTGGCGGCAAGTTCACCGGACTTTTCAACAAAGCCGGGAAGGTGGCGGGCAGAGCAAGTTGGCGTGAACGCTCCGGGAACCGAAAACAGCGCAACGCGGCGGCCAGCGAAATATTCTGCGGACTGGACAGGCTGCGGGCCTTCGGCAGTTGCTTTTACCAACTTAACGTCTGGGATTTTGTCGCCAACGGAGATGCTCATATTTGGATTCCTTTTGAATGAGGGGTTAATCGCTTATTCCGGGACCCGCTCGGGCAAGTCAAGTAGCGGTTCCTCTTCAGTCGTAAATTGCGTTCCTCAAATCACGAAATAGCGGGCTGCATCGCCATATAAAGCAATCTTTATATTTGATTTCGTTGAAAGCTGCCGCTAAGGGCAGGAGCATCAAAAAACTCCCGGAGACCAAGCCTGTGGCTTTCAACGATTATGTCATTGCCGATATTAATGAGGCCGATTTCGGTCGCAAAGAAATAAACATTGCCGAAACCGAAATGCCCGGCCTTATGGCGCTGCGCGAAGAATTCGGCGCATCGCAGCCATTGAAAGGCGCGCGGATTGTCGGTTCGCTGCACATGACGATTCAGACCGCGGTTCTGATCGAAACGCTCACCGCCCTTGGCGCAGATGTCCGTTGGGCAACGTGCAATATCTTCTCGACACAGGATCACGCTGCTGCGGCAATTGCCGCGCAAAATATTCCTGTGTTCGCAATTAAGGGCGAAAGCCTTGCCGATTATTGGGACTATGTCGGTCGCATCTTCGATTGGGGTGATGAAACCACGGCGAACATCATCCTCGACGACGGCGGCGACGCAACGATGTTCGCGCTTTGGGGTGCAAAGCTTGAGCGCGGCGAAACCTTTGGTGAGCCTGAAAATGAAGAAGAAGTTGAATTCCAGCGCGCGCTGAAGGCGTTTGTTGCCAAGAAGCCGGGTTATTTGACGGAAACCGTCAAGAACCTGAAGGGCGTTTCGGAAGAAACAACCACAGGCGTGCATCGCCTTTACGAAATCGCGAAGAAGGGCGAACTGCCATTCCCTGCGATCAACGTAAACGACAGCGTTACCAAGTCGAAGTTCGACAATCTCTATGGCTGCAAGGAATCGCTTGTCGACGCCATCCGCCGTGCCACCGACGTGATGTTGGCTGGTAAGGTTGCATGTGTTGCTGGTTTTGGTGATGTCGGCAAGGGTTCGGCTCAGTCGCTTCGCAATGGTGGTGCGCGCGTTATGGTCACTGAAGTTGACCCGATCTGCGCATTGCAGGCTGCGATGGAGGGTTTTGAAGTCGTCACGATGGAAGAGGCCGTACAGCGGGCGGACATTTTCTGCACCGCAACGGGCAACGCCGACGTCATCACCGCCGAGCATATGATGAACATGAAGCCCATGAGCATCGTGTGCAACATCGGTCACTTTGACAGTGAAATTCAGATTTCCGCTTTGTCCAACTACAATTGGAATGAAGTTAAGCCCGGCACCGATCTGGTTGAATTCCCAGACGGCAAGCAGATCATCGTTCTTGCAAAGGGCCGCTTGGTCAACCTCGGCTGTGCAACTGGACATCCAAGCTTTGTGATGTCGGCAAGCTTCACCAATCAGGTGCTTGCGCAAATTGAGCTTTGGACCAACGGCGCAAATTATAAGAACCAGGTCTATGTTCTGCCAAAGCATCTCGATGAGAAGGTCGCGACGCTGCACCTCGAAAAGCTGGGCGTTAAGCTGACGAAGCTGACTGAAAAGCAGGCGCGTTACATCGGCGTATCGACCGAAGGGCCGTTCAAGCCAGACCATTATCGTTATTAATTCATCGTCTTTCGAGACGTAGCAAAAGCCCGCTGCGGAAACGTGACGGGCTTTTTTCGTTGCGTGGCGCAAGCATTTGGGCATTAGCTTGTTCTGGGTAAATTAAAGGGCTTCATGACGATGACAGGCACTGGCCTGCCAATTGCACTGATCGGGGTTTTAATGGCGCTGTGGCTGGTAGGAGCCATAGTCGCTATCTGGATTGGGCTGTCCTTGCGCAATGAATCGCGCAAAATTTTAGGTCAGACGTCGCGTCTAAGAAGGCTGCTGGACACCGCTCCGGCATTTCCGGTCGTGGTGAAGAGCGATGGGCAAATTGAGGCGCCAGACCGTTTTTCGAGATTGCTTGGCCTGACAACGCCAGCGACAACGTTTTCGGACTTGGGCGGTTATGAGGATGCTGGCCTTGCCATAGACGATGCGGCTGCGCTTGAGGCAAAAGTGCGCGAGACCCAGCGTACGGGAAAATCCTTTGTCCTTGCGTTGGCCATTAAAGGTTCCGAACGGCGTTTGACGGTCGTCGGAAATATCGCCGATGTTGCTGGCTATCCCAATGGGGCAGCGTTGTTATGGTTTTTCGATTCCACCGATAGTTTGCGAGAGCTTGAGAAGCGAACGCAGGAATCGGAAGAGGCCCGCACTGCATTTGCGGCACTGGCTGGCCTAATCGAAGCCGCACCACTTCCGATGTGGCATCGACGCCCGGATATGCGCCTGCACTTCGTCAATCACGCATATGTTAATGCGGTCGGCGCAAACGATGGCCTTCACGTGGTTGAAGAAGGTCTTGAATTGCTGGAACCTGAAAACGGTAAAAGTCCATCTGACTGGGCCGCTGAAGCCGCCGCTGCGGACGTGCGGCGCGAGCGGGTTGTTTCCGCCACCTTGAATGGGGAACGGCGCCAGTTGCGCGTGTTTGATATTCCCTTGGGTCAATCGGGTGTTGCCGGGCTGGCAATCGATGTTCAGGATTTGATTGATGCCAGGTCGGAAGCCAAGGAAATGGCCGATGCACAGCGTGACCTTTTGAACATGATGTCCGCCGGGGTTGCCCAGTTTGACGCGCGCCATGTGTTGAGCTTCGCAAATTTGCCCTTCCAAAGCCTCTTCACTTTCCGGGACCAATGGTTGTCTGAAAAGCCCGAATTTGGCCGTGTACTGGACCGGATGCGCGAAAACGGGAAGGTGCCTGAGGTCCGCGATTTTCCAGCCTGGCGTCAGGAACGTGAAGATTGGTTTAGATCCTCCGATCCGACCGAAGAAAACTGGCTGCTGCCGGACGGAACGCATTTGCGGGTGCTCGCGCAGCCAATTCCGGATGGCGGCCTGTTGATGATTTTTGAAGACCGCACCGAACAGGCGCAACTGGCCAGCGCGCGGGACATATTGCTGCGCGTGCGGACCGCGACCTTTGACAATTTGTTTGAAGCGATTGCGGTATTCTCCGCGGACGGCCGGCTTAGCATCTGGAACCGCTTATTTGCCGAAACATGGGAACTGAACGACGACTTGCTGCTTCAACATCCGCGTTTGGACGAACTATTGCCCTCGCTCGCCCGGCATTTGCAAAAGCCGTTGCAGATTAGCATCTTGGATGAACTGATCCGGACGACGTCGTCAAACCGCGAACGGCACAAGAGCAAAGCGGTCTTCGCCGACGGACGTATGTTCCAGATTGCGACGATACCGCTACCCGACGGCAATACGCTTTTCACGATGCTGGATATGTCGAACAACCTGAAAATCGAGCAAGCACTGCGTGACCGCAATAGCGCCTTGCAAGAGGCTGATGCGATTAAGGGCAAATTCCTTGCAAATATGAGTTATGAATTCCGTACGCCACTCACATCCATAAGTGGATTTGCAGACTTGCTAAAGGCTGGCATTGCTGGCGAACTTAGCCAACAGGCGAAGGAATATGTGGATGCCATTCTGCAATCCGCTGACCGCTTGTCCGACCAGATTAACACCGTTCTGGATTACAGCCAGATTGAAGCCGGCGCGTTGTCGCTCGCGCTCGAACAAACCGATGTTCCCGCATTGGTCGCGCAAATTGTGGACAGCAAAGCGGCTATGGCACATTCGGCTGAGGTCGATCTGCAAGTCGATTTGGACAACGGTGCTGGAGAGATGGCGCTTGATCCAAAACGGGTTACGCAAGCGGTCGGGCAGGTTTTGGACAATGCGATCCGGTATAACAAAAGCGGTGGGCAGGTTTTAATGGTTGCACGTTGGAAAGGCGATGCCCTTGAACTTGTCGTGTCAGACAATGGGCCGGGTATGCGCGAGGCAGACGTCCTGCGCGTTTCGTCGGACAATGCGGTTCCAAAGAACGCCGATAGCAATGGTTCAATCACGCAGGGTTTAGGCTTGCCTTTGGCGCGTCAAATTATTGAATCGCACGGTGGGACGTTGCAACTGCATTCTGCGCCGGGCGAAGGCACGACGGTTATCATGGTGTTGCCGCGGCCATGATCATTGCGAGTGATTTGGATATGCGGGAATATGGCCGCGAGCTGGCGAAAACATTGTCGCCATCGGATTGGGTCGCCATCAATGGGCCGCTGGGCGCTGGAAAGACCGTATTGTGCGCGGGCATATTGGCAGGCCTTGGATTTGAAGGCGAAGTAGCGAGCCCATCATACGCCATCGTGCATAGCTATGAACCGCCAGAGGTTTTGGTTGCCGTTGCCCATGTCGATTTGTATCGCTTGGATAATATCGACGACTTGGACGAATTAGGGCTCATCGCCGAACGCAGCGATCGCGTCACGCTGGTGGAATGGGCTGAACGCTTCGGTGGCGGCTATGTGCGGCCCAGCCATTTAATCGATATCTTACCGCAAGCGGACGGCAGCAGAATTTTGACTTTGAAATTGGATAATGATGACACCCGTAACTGATATGGTTCCGCCCGCTGGACTGGACGAATTTTTAACGCGCCACGGCTGGACCGACGCGCAAATATCTCCGGTGGCAGGTGATGCGTCTTTCCGGCGCTATTTCCGCGTGAATTCGGCTACGCGAGGCAAGGCTATATTGATGGACGCGCCACCGCCGCATGAGGACCCGCAGCCTTTTCTCGACATTGCCCAATATTTGACGGGGCATCATTTTCGTGCGCCAGAGATTTACGGCACGGACTTGACGCGCGGACTGGTGTTGCTGGAGGATTTTGGCGACCGCCGGATGCGCGAGCATCTGGATGATCACCCAGCGGATGAGGCCCAGATATACCGCGCCGCTATTGATACGATTGTGCGATTGGCAGGCACCCCTGCAGCGCATGCGCAGCCCTATGACATAGCGACCTATCTGCGCGAAGTGCAGCTGCTCACCGAATGGTATATGCCGGCGATGGGGCTTTCCTGTGACGCGAACGCATTTGACCAGATGTGGGTTGATGCGCTGGCTCCATTGGCGTCTTGCCAAGATGTAACTGTCTTGCGGGATTACCATGCCGAAAACATCATGCTGCTGGATGACGGGGAACAGGGCATCATTGATTTTCAAGATGCGCTGGTGGGGCATCCTGCATATGATTTGGTATCGTTGTTGCAAGACGCGCGGCGCGATGTCCGCCCCGAGCTTGAGGCAGACATGCTGGCTTATTATCTGACGGCGGCCAATTCGGGGCCTGACTTTGATGCGCATTATGCGTTGCTGGGTGCGCAGCGGAATACCAAGATTATCGGCATATTTACGCGGCTGTGGAAGCGCGATGGTAAGGAGAGATATTTGTCCTTCCTGCCACGCATGTGGGGCTTGCTGGAGCGCGATTTGGCGCACCCGGCACTTGCGAACGTCAAGCAATGGTTCGATAACCATATTCCCACTGAAGTCCGCAGCCTTAGCCCATTAGACATTCCGCATGGTTAAGCATGTGAACACCGCCATGATCATGGCAGCTGGCAAGGGGACGCGGATGATGCCGTTGACCGCTGACCGCCCAAAGCCATTGGTTGAGGTTGGCGGCGTTGCCTTGCTGGATCATGTTCTGGATCATTTGCGGGATGCCGGCGTTGGCAAGATTGTCGTGAACGCACATTATCGTGCCGACCAGGTTGAAGCGCATCTTGCCGCCCATGCGACGGATTTTGACGTGTCGATATCCGACGAGCGCGATTTGCTGCGCGAGACAGGCGGCGGGCTGGTTCAGGCATTGCCGATGATTTTGGACGATCCATTCATCTGCGTGAATGCGGACAATTGGTGGACCAACGACGGGGAGAATGCGATCTCGCGCCTGATGGCGCAATGGGATGCTGCACGCATGGATGTGCTGATGTTGCTGGTGCCATTGGCGACGGCATATAACAGTCAGGGCATTGGTGACTTTAACATGGACGCAGATGGCCGGCTGTCGCGTCGCGTGGGTGACGCGCCTGCGCCTTATGTCTGGACAGGTATTCAGTTGCTTTCCAAAAAGCTGATTGTTGACCCACCGTCCGACGTTTTTTCGACCAACGTCTTTTGGGATCGTGCCATTGCAGAGGGCCGGTGCATGGGGTTGGTGCACGAAGGAATGTGGTTTGATGTAGGCTATCCCGCGGCAATAGCTGCCACCGAAGAACGTTTGGGCCTGCATGGCGCCTGTTAACACCACGGCGCAGCGCGTGTGCGTTTTTAACGTCCCGCTCGGGAACGACTTGTGCGAAGTAACTGCGCAGTGGATATTGCAGACATCGGGGCAGGACCCGCTCACGGTTAGCAGCACAATATTGCTGTTACCCAATAACCGCGCCATCAAGGCCATGACAGACGCGTTCGTCCGGCAAGCCGCACCGGGTTTGCTTTTGCCACGGATGGTGGCGGTGGGCGATATGCAACTCGATGACGCATTGGGGCCATTGCTGGACCCCATTGCGTCAGAAGACATTATTTGGCCCGTCATTGGATCGTTTGACCGGCTGATGCTGCTGGCGCGCTTGGCGCAGGAACATCGGCCGCAGGGCACATTTCTATCGTCCGCTGAAGCGCTGCGGTTGGCGCGCAAACTGGCCGAGCTGATTGATGAACTTGAAGTCGATTTGGTCGATTTCGATGAGTTGTCAGACATTGCAATCGAGGCTGATCTCGCCGGGCATTGGCAACGTGCTTATGGCCAGCTTTTGACGATGTTGCCCGCCTACCGCGCCGAACTTGCTGCGCGAAAACTGATGGGGCCTGCCGAACGCCGAAACAAGCTTTTGGCGGGGTTGGAGCGGCGTCTGGCTGAACGCAGTTTTGACATGCCTATCGTCGCGGTTGGCATAACTACATCAGCCAAAGCCGTCGCAAAATTGCTGCGCCGTGTTGCCTTCATTCCAAATGGGCAGGTTATTCTTCCCGGTGTTGATCTCGAATTGGCGAAGGATCGCTGGGACAGTCTGTCAGCCGCAGTTGAATCCGATAATGTGCCCGCGCGTCGCCGGAATTTTGAGGTGCATCCCCAATTCCACCTGAAACATTTGCTCGACCTCATGGGGATCGATCGTAGCGAAATCGATACGTTGCCAACTGCACGCGTCGAACGCGTGGCCGACACTATTTCGGAAATTTTCTGCCTGCCGGAACATAGCGTGGGTTGGCAAGAACTGGCACCGTCGCGCAAGGTTTTATCACATACGCAATGGTTTGAGGCTGATGACAGCGCGTTGGAAGCAAAGGCGATTGCGGTGCGCATTCGCGGCGAGTTGGAACAAGCGGAAAAGCGGATCGCGCTGATAACGCCTGACCGGGAACTCGCGGTCCGCGTTGCGGCGCAGTTGCGGCGTTGGGACATATATGTCGACGACAGCGCGGGTATACCGCTTTTGCAAACGCCAAATGGTTCGCTCGCGCTCGCGTTGGTTGATGCGATTTCGGGGCGGTTTTCCGGAACATCTGTATTGGCGATTGCCAAGCATCCGCTGGTGTTTGCAGGGGCCGACAGGCTCGATTGGCTCGATAAGGTGCGGCTGTTAGATCTGGAATTGCGGGGAACAGCCAACGGTGTCGGGCTGAGTGCCATCACGCGGCGGTTGGAAAATGCCCGGAAAGTGAAACCAGAGCTGGTTGAATGGTGGCAGGGCTTTGTGCAAATTCTTGCGCCGCTCGAAAATGTCGATGGGCAACCGTTCAGTTTCATCATCGATGCACTGCGCGACGTCGCGACGAATTTGACCGATGGCGCTGTTTGGCGCGGGGCAAGTGGCCGCGAACTTGGGCGGATGTGGGAAGAAGTCAGCGGCGGCGACCTTTCGACGCTTGGTCGCATCGATGCCACAGGGTTGGCGGCGACGTTTAACGAAATATTCTCCTGCGCTGTGGTGCGTCCCCCATATGGCGGGCATCCGCGTGTGGCCATTTACGGTTTATTGGAAGCACGATTGCAGCAGGCGGACCTCATCATATGTTCAGGGTTGAATGAGGGGACATGGCCGCAAATAGCACAGCCTGACCCTTGGCTCGCGCCCGCCATCCGGCGGCATTTGAAACTGCCGACGTTGGACCGGAATATCGGACTGTCGGCGCATGATCTTGCGACCGCATTGGGTGGTCGTGAAGTGCTGTTGACGCGCGCGCGGCGTGACCGTGGCGGGCCAACCGTTGCGTCGCGCTTTTTGCTGCGGATAAAGGCGCTGACGGCGGACGCGCTGGAGCAGGACCAACAGTCGCTTGCGTTGGCAGCGCAGCTGGATGAACCTGCCCATAAGGTACCCTTTGAAAGCCGCCCATTGCCGCGCCCTTCGGCGCAGCAGCGATTGGTTAGCCTGTCCGTTACGGATTTTGACCAGCTGAAGTCGGACCCTTATTCATTTTACGCAAAACGTATTCTTGGCCTTCGTGTGCTGGAAAAGGTCGATGCCGAACCCAGCTTCGCGTGGCGCGGATCGTTGGTGCATGACCTGTTGGAACAGTGGTTCAAACAAGACAATTGTGCCGTCGATAAGCTCGTGCAGCGTGTGGATGAGTTGCTGGCACAAGAGGCAACGGATCCGTTGTTACGTGCCTTGTGGCAACCACGCATTGCCGCTGGCCTGCGCTGGGTGGCCGAAGAAACCAAAAAGCAGATGCATGACCATGGCCGCGTTGTCGCAGTGGCCGAACAACCCGGCAAGGTCGACATCATGGGCATAACCGTGAACGGCCGCGTCGACCGGATCGACAGGCTTGCGGACGGAAATCTGGTGATCGTTGATTACAAGACGGGCATGCCACCATCGACCAAGCAAGTGAATGCGGGCTTTGCCCTCCAGCTTGGCCTCATCGGCTATATGGCCGAGCAGATGGCGATTAAAGGTGTGGACGGCCACGCGACTAAGTTTGAATATTGGAGCCTTGCGAAAAGAAGCAAAGACAAAGGCTTTGGTTATGTCACCGTGCCGACGAGCACGCGGCCGAGCGATAAGAAGCCTGCAAGTGCCGACTTTGTGGCCTTTGCCGTCGCGCAAGCCGAAGAGGCTATCGCGCAGTGGATTTTGGGCGACGCGCCCTTCACCGCAAAGCTGCATCCCGAATTCGCGCATTATGGTGACTATGACCAATTGATGCGGTTGCAGGAATGGAATGGCCGGCAGTCAATTTCGGAGGAACAGCCATGACCTCTAAATCATCGACGCTGAAACCACTCATCCCGGCGCAGCGCAGCGCCGTCATCCCCGGCGATAACATCTGGCTGAGTGCCTCAGCAGGAACGGGCAAAACGCAGGTTTTAACCGCGCGTGTGATCCGCTTGCTGTTGGAAAGCGATGTCGAACCTGAAAATCTGTTGTGCATCACCTTTACGAAGGCTGGCGCGTCCGAAATGGCGGACCGAATTAATGAGCTTTTGGCGTCTTGGGTGCAGCGCGAAGATGGAAAGCTGTTTCATGACCTTGAAGCCATTGGCGCGAACGCGGGGCCAGATGCCCGGAAACGTGCACGCCAGCTTTTTGCAAAGGTGTTGGACGCGCCCGGCGGCGGCTTACAAATACTGACCATCCATAGTTTCTGCCAGTCGTTGCTGGGTAGCTTCCCCGAAGAAGCCGGATTGGTTCCGGGATTCAAACCGATTGAAGGACGCGAGCAGCAAGAATTATTGCGCGAAGCCTTGGTCAACCTGGTGCTGGAAGCCGAAGCGCGCGGCGACACGAAAATGGTCACGGACCTGCAGGAACTTTCCCTGAATATGGGGGAGGACGGTGCGCTGCGGTTCCTGCATCGGGCGGCGGCATCGCCGGATGTCATGACCATGATTCCCAATGATGCCGGCGCGGTGGTCTGGGCACGGCGACTGGCAGGCGTTCATTTCGACGGCCCTGTTGAGGATATGCTGGAAGACGCCTTTGCCGACGCGCGCATTCCACGCGCGACATTGCAGGCGGTCATTGATGCGAACCTTTTGTGGGGCAAACACAAGGCAGATAGCCGCGGCGGCAAACGTGCGGCAGTCCTTCAGGATTGGCTATCGCGAACACCAACCGAACGCGCGGCGCTTTTGACCGATCTGCATCGTTGTTGGTCAACGGCCAAGGGTGATCCCCAGATTTCGACGAGCGGACATACCCCGACCACCGAGGTCTATGCCGAACACGCGCTCGAAATGTTCAACTGGACAGAGCAATTATTGGGCGAAGTGACACGTGCGCAATATGCCGACAGGCTGGCGCGCGCATTGTGCATCGGCAAAGAATTTGCGGCGCAATATAGCCGCGCCAAACATGCCATTGGCGCGGTTGATTTTGACGATATGATCCGGCGGACCGCCGAACTTTTGCAGCATGGTCAAATGGCGCAATGGGTGCGGTTTAAACTCGACAAGCAGATTGACCATATTTTGGTGGATGAGGCGCAGGACACCAACAAAGCGCAATGGGATATCATCAGCGCGCTGAGCGACGATTTTTACAGCGGCATGGGTGCCAATCCCGAAAAGAACCGCACGCTGTTTTCCGTCGGCGATTTCAAACAAGCGATATACGGGTTTCAGGGTACGGCCCCCGAACGATATGAAGAAGCGGGCCGCTATTTTACCGAACGCATTGACGCCGCCGGCAGCGAGCTGAAACGGCTTACTTTATCGCGCAGTTTCCGTTCGACCGCGCCGATACTCGATTTTGTAAACGCGGTGATCGATGGGTCTGGTCCTGCGGATTTTGGCATCAACGATATCATTGACCCGCATTACAGCGAAAAACCGCATTTTGGCATGGTTGAGCTTTTGCAGCCCATATCCGCAAAGCCCAACGCAGCGGACGATAGCGATGCGTCGGAAGAGGAAGAAGACTGGTTCAGCGACGAAAAACGCGCGCTGGCCGAACGATTGGCCGATCATGCAAAAGCGCTCATTGACGAGAAGCCTTGGCTTGAAAGCCAGGGGCGTCATTTGGAGCCGGGTGATATCATGTTCCTGCTGCGCAGCCGCGGTGACATGGCGTCGCTGCTGGTTGCGCAATTGCACGAACGCAACGTCGCAGTCGCGGGCATCGACAGGCTGAAGCTTTTGCAGCCATTGGTGGTGCAAGATCTGCTGGCGGCAATCAAATTTGTGCTTCAACCGAATGACGACCTGAGCCTTGCATGTTTACTGGTATCGCCCATCATCGGGTGGACGCAGGAACAGTTACTGGCTCATGGCTATGTCGGTGATCGCGAGGGCAGCCTGTGGCAGCATATCCGCGGGAAACCCGAACTTGCGGATGATCTTGCGCCGTTGCGCGATATGCTGGCTGCAGCTGATTTCACGACCGTGTATCATTTCCTCGAGCAAATTTTGTCCGGACCCATTGGCGCGCGGCGCAAATTCACTGCCCGTTTGGGACGCGAGGTTTTGGTTCCTATCGAAGAAATGTTGAATTCGGCACTTCAGTTCGAACAACAGCATGGCGGCGGCCTGCAAAAGTTCATGGCGTGGTTCGACCGCGGCGAAATTGAAATCAAACGCGAAAGTGACAAGAGCACCAAAGAGGTCCGGGTTATGACCGTCCATGGTGCCAAGGGCTTGCAAGCGCCCGTGGTCATTTTGGCGGATATTACGTCTGATCCCACCAAAAAGCCCGATCAGTCGGTTGAATTGTTGATGGATGAGGGCCAACGCACGGCGTTGCTGCCCATTCGCAAAAGCGAGCAATCAGGGCGTTTGCAAGACATCGTCGAGATGCAGAAGACCCGCGAACTGCAGGAGCATAAGCGGTTATTATATGTGGCCATCACGCGCGCCGAAGAGCGGCTGATTATGGCAGGGTCGTTGGGCATTAGCCGCAAGGGCGAGGCACCTGCCGAAAGCTGGTGCGCCGCGATTGAAAAAGGCATGGCGGCGCTTGGCTGCAATTGGGAAGAGGATCCGCGCTGGGGCAGGGTGATGCGCCATGTGGGCGCGGAAGGTGCGTCGATGGTGGCGCCGGTAACTTCTGCGGAAAAGCAATCGCCGACGGTACCTCGGCCAGCCAGCCCCGAATGGCTATTCGCGCCTGCGCCGATCGAGCAGCGCCCACCGCGTCCGTTGGTGCCATCGCGGCTTGACGATGACGATTATGGCGACGCCCCTGCAAACGCAGCGATGCGCAAAGCCGCAAACCGCGGGAAGCTGATCCACGCTTTGTTTGAGCGCATCACGGATAGCGAGTCGCTCAAAACTGCGGAGCAATGGTTAGCGGTGCAGGCACAAAACGAGGATATCGACCCGGCCCAATTGTTGGCTGAAGTGAGCGCGGTTATCGCTGATCCGGTCTGTGCGCCGTTATTCGGTCCGCTTGCGCGCGCCGAGGTCCCGCTTGTGGCTGTTGTAGGCGAAACGGTTATCAATGGCCGTATTGACCGGCTGCTCGTCGAACCGGGATTGGTGCGCGCGGTCGATTTCAAAACGGGCCGAAGCGTTCCCACTGATGCACATGGCGTTCCCGTTCCGCATTTACGCCAAATGGCACATTATCGCGCGGCGTTGCAGACGATTTTCCCGGATTGCAAGATTGAGGTCGCTTTGCTGTTTACGCACGCACCCCGGTTTATCACGCTTTCGGACGAGATATTGGCGCCTTATTATCCTGCCTCTTGATGGCAGAACAAAAACTATCTGCCTTGGTCCTTGTCAGCATTTGGCTGTGGGCATACATGGGTGGCAACAAAGGAGATAAACATGGCTACCAAATCCGTAGGCGATAATGATTTTGCATCAGAAGTACTGGCATCGGGCAAACCCGTATTGGTCGATTTTTGGGCCGAATGGTGTGGTCCATGCAAAATGATTGGCCCAAGCCTTGAAGAAATCAGCGAAGAGCTCGCTGGGCAGGTCGAGATCGTGAAGCTGAACATCGATGATCATCCCGATACGCCAGCAAAATATGGGGTGCGCGGCATCCCGACGATGATCCTGTTCAAGGGCGGCGAAATTGCCGACACGAAAGTCGGCGCTGCGCCAAAGGCTCAGCTGAAAAGCTGGTTGGAAGCCGCGCTTTAACTGCGATAATCGGCGTTGATGCTGATGTAGCCGTGGGTTAGGTCGCAGGTCCAGACCGTTGCACGCCCGGCCCCGATACCAAGATCAACGCCGATTTGAATTTCATTCTGCTTAAGATGTTGCGCCACCGGCGCTTCGTCATATCCGGCGACCGCTAGGCCATTGCGCGCCACTTGCGTCGCCCCGAAACTGATCGATAGGCTGTCGCGGTTGGCAGGCTCTCCCGCTTTGCCAACGGCCATAACGACGCGGCCCCAATTGGCATCTTCACCTGCAATCGCGGTTTTCACCAAGGGTGAATTTGCAATCGCCAAGCCGATCCGCCGCGCGCTGTCATCGTTCGCAGCGCCGGACACATTGATTTCGATAAACTTCTGCGCGCCTTCGCCATCGCGGACAACGAGATGCGCCAGCTGACGGCAGATGTCATTAAGCGCCGCAGCAAACGCGTCCGCGCCAGCATCGTCATAGGACGTCAGTGGCGTATTGCCTGCTTTGCCGGTTGCAAATGCCAACACGGTATCGCTCGTCGATGTGTCGCTATCGACGGTGATACAGCTGAAACTGGTTTTGTTGGAAGCCGATAACATCTGCTGCAGAAAAGCAGCGTCGACAGCGGCGTCGGTGAAAATATAGCCGAGCATGGTTGCCATGTCGGGCGCAATCATGCCTGAACCTTTGATGATGCCCACGAGCTGGACTTTGCGGCCATCGACCATGGCACTTGCGGTTGCACCTTTGGCAAAGGTGTCGGTGGTGCCGATCGTGTGCGTAACGTCTTCCCAACTGCACGGTGCGGCATCAAAGACTGCGGTCAATCCGGCCTGTGCTTTGTCGATGGGCAGGGGAACGCCAATAACACCCGTGGACGAGACAAAAATTTCCGAAGCGTCGCAGTTCAGATGACCTGCAACTTGCGCGGTAATTGCATCCACTGCGTCCTTCCCGCGCTGGCCCGTAAAGGCATTGCTGTTCCCTGCATTCACCACCAAAGCGCGCGCGCGGCCATGCGCCAAATTCGCGCGACAAAAGTCAACCTCGGCAGAGCAGCA
The DNA here is from genome assembly GCA_044374245.1 of Sphingorhabdus sp. Lineage (GTDB taxonomy): Bacteria > Pseudomonadota > Alphaproteobacteria > Sphingomonadales > Sphingomonadaceae > Sphingorhabdus_B. The sequence continues at coordinate 24,123 of JBILOZ010000014.1, forward strand.
TATATTTTGTGTCGTGACGCCAGCGACCGTTGTGCCTTCGTCCAGTGCGATATAGCTTAAGTCGCAGCGGCCCCAATCCTTATACCCAGCACGCGCCACACGGGGCGTTGCACCCGCGATTTCGGGCATGATGGGAAATGGTTTTGCGAGCGGTGATTTTACTAACACTTAAGAAACCTTTTGCTAAACCCCCGACAGATCAGGGAGAACAAAGACATGCTTTTTTATTCGGTGTTGGCGCTAGCATCAATTGTGGCCGAAACAAACGCCGAAAAACCTGCGCAGCCTCCGCCGGTTTCATTCGCTTCCACTGTTAGTTGAACCCTTGATGTCGCTCCGTTTACGGATAGTGACGGCAAGCCACAGGCCAAACGCATCAAGTTCCGGATGTCATTGGAGCATGACGACCTAACGACAGGCGCTGCCAGTAAGTAGGCAGCGCGCCTTGGGTGTGGACTTTGCCGCTGCGGCTAACTATATCCCCAAAAGCACCTAACAGGGCCATATATGCGCATATTGATTTACTTGCTGGCGATGTTGAGCGGTTTTTCCGCTGCGGAGGCTGCGCGCCCCGTTTCTTCATCGTCCATGTCAGTGGATTCGGCCGCAGTTCAGGCTTATGTCGACGCTTCTGCGCAGGAAGCGGTTACAGCGTTTGAGCAGCCGGTGCATGTGACGCCAACTGCGCGCGTGCATCTGATGCCCGTCGAAGGCAGCATCGCGTTCGTTGCATTGGCACCCGACACACCGGTTTATCGACACGATCTCATTTTAGGGTAGGGCTTTTGCACCCGCTGCGGTGCACCTTTTTTATACCCTATTTCGCGCCAACTTGCGCGCGTCTCCCACATGATTTTAAAGGAATTAGTTATGCTCGGCGGAATTGCCAAAGCCATTTTCGGTTCGTCCAACGACCGTTACGTCAAATCGATCATGAAGATCGTCGACAAGATCAACGCGCTCGAAGACGAAATTTCGGTCATGGATGACGAGCGGTTGAAGGGTCAGACCCAGATTTTCCGTGACCGCCTGACTGCCGGCGAAACGCTTGATGACATTTTGCCTGAGGCATTTGCGACGGTGCGTGAGGCGTCGAAGCGTGTCATGGGCATGCGCCATTTCGACGTACAGATGGTCGGCGGCATCGTGCTCCATCGTGGCGAAATTGCCGAAATGCGCACCGGTGAAGGCAAGACGCTAACCGAGACTTTGGCGTGCTATCTGAACGCGATCGAAGGCAAGGGTGTCCATGTTGTCACCGTGAACGACTATCTTGCGCGCCGTGACGCCGAATGGATGAGCAAAATTTACGGCTTTCTTGGACTGACCACGGGTGTTGTTGTTCCAAACATTCCCGAGCATGAACGCCGTGCCGCTTATGACTGCGACATCACCTACGCGACCAACAATGAACTTGGTTTCGACTATCTGCGCGACAATATGAAATATGAACGCGCACAAATGGTG
>JBILOZ010000103.1:0-7516 GCA_044374245.1 Sphingorhabdus sp.
AGCACCGACCAAACCAGAATAATCAGCAATATCGCCAGCATGCCCGCGGGCTTACGCCATGTCGGTTGCTTCTGTGGTCCATTCATAATGTTATCCAGGATTTTTCTGTAAGCACGGCATCGAGCGGGACGTCCCAAATATCCGATGCGAGTGCAGAGGCGAATTGAACCGACCAGGCAAGGCCGATGGCGATGGAATGATCCAGCACGCTGAGTGCGCGATCATAATGGCCCGCACCCTGGCCAAGCCGGATGAGCCTGTCGTCATAGGCCAGCATGGGAACAAGAACTATATCGGGTTTACACTCAGGGGCCGTCTCAGCAGGCTGTAGAAGGCCAAATGCGCCCGGGACAAGGTCGTCATCGGGTGACCAGCGTAAAAACCGCATGGGTGCGCTTTTGCTGGTTACATGGGGCAGGGCAAGGTCGCAGCCCATGGCATGCGCTTGGGCAAGGATCGTCGCGGGATCGACTTCAGATCCCTTTGCGACATAGCCCGCCACGATTTTACCGGGCGCTAAAAATTTGGCCAAGGGGCTGGGGATTTTAGAAAAGGCCAGCGCGCGGTCCTGTGCCGCCAAACCATTGACGTACGAATCGCGAATTTGCCGAAACGCGGCGCGCTGTGTTGGTTTGTCTAATATTGAAGTCACAGCATTTCCCGACATCGGTTGGCGGAACCACCATGGGTCGTTTTCCGGAATATCCTCTGACGCCAGCACGTCAGGTGGGCACCGTGTGATCTGGACCTTAAGGTTGCCCAAATGGCCCAGGCAGGGACAGCTCCCTTAGATAAATAATCGCCTCAGGGATGTTCTCATCAGCTCGTACCGGGCAGTTCCGCCATGACCAATATAGGCGTCTTACGTTAATTCTCAAGCCTTAGTGCCAGATTTTCTAGTCTGCTGGCCAAGCCTTCTAAAGCCTCGGCGACTTGTGACGATTTGTCGACTGCCGGAGCACTATCCGCAGCAACCGGCACTCCGCTCGTCATGTCATGCAGACGGTCGGCGAGCAGCAACGCCGAGAACAACAGGCTGCGGGTTTCATTCAGCCCGGCCGACCCGCCGCCAGCTTCCCGCGCCTTTTCATCAACCATCGCACCCAAGGCCAGCAACCGCGTTTCTTCGCCGTCATTGCACGCCACCGAATATTGGCGGCCAGCGATGGAAAGTTTAACCTCAGCCATCAATTTGCTCCCGACAATATCTGGTCGATGCCGCGAATAGCGTCCAGCGTCTCTTTCTTGAGACGTTCATGGCGATCCGCCAGTTCGGCGTCAGGTGCATTCGCTGGCGCCGTTACCAGCTTTTCCACCCGCGAAAGCGCGCGCTCTATGCGGGCAATCGCACCAATTAATCGTTCATCTGCCATGGCTTACATCCTTTTGATGAGACGGTGTAACAGACTAAAGATGTCATGCAAATGCATCAAAGCGCAATGGGCAGAAGATTCCCCGCAGGAAATGCGCGCCCGTCCCTTGACGCTGCGCGCTTGCGTCCGCAAAGGGTTGGCACCAAACGACTCGGCGGTATCGCATATGTTGTATGCGCCCGCCTCCCGCTCCCAATCAGGAGTATTTTGTGGGGATAGAACATGACCGTTACTGAACAGCAAATGGCCAATGCAATCCGGGCGCTGGCCATGGATGCTGTACAGGCCGCAAATAGCGGCCATCCCGGCATGCCGATGGGCATGGCCGACGTCGCAACGGTACTCTATTCGAAGTTCCTAAAATTTGATCCGAAAGCGCCTGATTGGGCCGATCGTGACCGGTTTGTGCTGTCTGCAGGGCACGGGTCCATGTTTGCTTATGCGACCTTGTATCTCACGGGCTATGCAAGCCCGACCATCGAAGACATCAAAAACTTCCGCCAGTTGGGCAGCCCATGTGCTGGCCATCCAGAGAATTTTTTGATTGATGGCGTTGAATGCACCACAGGTCCGCTGGGGCAGGGCCTTGCCATGGCAGTGGGCATGGCCGTTGCCGAACGGCACCTGAATGCGCGCTTTGGCGACGATTTGGTTGACCACCGGACATGGGTTGTCGCTGGCGATGGTTGCCTGATGGAAGGTATCAACCATGAAGCCATTGGGCTTGCCGGACATTTAGGCCTCGGCCGTTTGATCGTTTTCTGGGACGATAACCGCATCACCATCGACGGCGCGACTGACCTGTCGACCAGCGAAGATATCGCCGCACGCTATCGTGCAAGCGGATGGCATGTTGAGGCATGCGATGGCCATGATTTCAACGACATAGAGCGCGCAATTAAAGCGTCGCTTGCAGATAATCGTCCATCGTTGATTGCTTGCCGGACACTTATCGGCAAAGGTTCGCCAAATAAGGAAGGCACGAAAGCGCCGCATGGTAGCCCATTGGGTGCAGACGAGATCGTCGCGACGCGGGCTGCAATAAACTGGCCTTATCCGGCGTTTGAAGTTCCTGCGGATATCTTGGATGCGTGGCGCGCAACCGGTCAGGCTGGGGCTGAGGCCCATGCCAGCTGGGCAAAGCGGCTTGCGGCGTCAATCCATTCGAAAACCTTCACAAAGACCATGTCGGGTGCAGTTGATTCCGCATGGTTGCAGCCGCATCTCGAAAGCCTGATCGCCGCGCCGCAGAATATCGCGACGCGTAAGGCATCGGAAATTGCACTGACGGCGGCAACGGCCGCATTGCCAGACCTGCTTGGCGGGTCGGCGGATCTCACCGGTTCAAACTTTACCCGAACTGCGTCGACCAATACATTGGATAAAAACGATTATTCCGGCCGATATGTCAATTATGGCATTCGTGAATTCGGTATGGCGGCGGCCATGAACGGCATGGCGCTGCATGGCGGCATCATTCCTTATGGCGGCACGTTCCTGATCTTCTCGGATTATTGCCGCGCCGCCATTCGTTTGTCTGCGCTTCAAGAAACCCGCGTCGCTTATGTTATGACGCATGATTCCATCGGCGTTGGTGAAGATGGCCCAACCCACCAGCCGATTGAACAAATCATGTCGCTGCGGCTCATTCCCAACCTCGACGTGTATCGTCCATGTGATACCATCGAAACCGCAGAATGCTGGGCGCTTGCTATTGAAAGCGCGCATACACCGTCGGTTTTGGCACTGTCGCGTCAAAACTTGCCGCAATTGCGCACGGACATTAGCGAAAACATGTCCGCCAAGGGCGGCTACCGCCTCCGTTCAGCAAAGGCGGAACGCAAAGTCGTGCTGATCGGTACCGGTTCTGAAGTCGCTATCGCCGTTTCGGTCGCGGAGCAGCTTGAGGAGAAAGGCATTGGCGCCGACGTCGTCTCGATGCCCAGCTGGGAGCGTTTTGACGCTCAGTCGCCTTCTTACAAGGCTGATGTTCTGCCGTCGGATAGTTTGCGCGTATCGGTCGAAGCGGGCACGACGATGGGCTGGGAACGTTATGTCGGTGACGGTCTTCGGATCGGGATCGATAGCTTCGGTGCATCGGGCCCAATCGATGCACTTTATGACCATTTCGGCCTGACCGCCGATAAGATTACCGCGCAAATTCTCGCTAAACTTGGCTGATTGGAGCACGCATGACTATTAAAGTAGCTATTAACGGATTTGGCCGCATCGGTCGCTTGGTGGCGCGCGCGATTTTGGAGCGTGATGACCATGATCTGGAATTGGTGGCGATTAATGACCTCGCGCCAGCCAAGGCAAACGCATTATTGTTCAAGCGTGATAGCGTGCACGGCCCGTTCCCCGGGACAGTCGAAGCCGATGGCAATGACATCATCGTCAATGGCAAGCGCATTCACGTCACCGCCGAGCGCGATCCAGCCAATTTGCCGCATGCTGCAAATGGTGTCGATATCGCGCTCGAGTGCACCGGATTTTTCACCGACCGCGCAAGCGCAGAAAAGCATCTCGCTGCAGGCGCGAAGCGCGTTTTGATCTCGGCACCTGGTAAAAATGTCGACAAAACTGTGGTATTTGGCGTCAATCACGACGTTTTGACATCCGCCGATATCATCGTTTCGAACGCGAGCTGCACCACCAACTGTTTGGCCCCACTTGCGAAAGTGTTGAACGACGCAATTGGTATCGAGCGCGGTTTGATGACCACGATCCACAGCTACACCAACGATCAGAAAATTCTGGACCAAATCCATGATGACATGCGCCGCGCACGCGCTGCTGCGATGTCGATGATTCCGACAACAACGGGCGCGGCTCGGGCGGTCGGCGAAGTTATGCCTGAATTGAAGGGTAAGCTTGATGGATCGGCCATTCGCGTGCCGACACCCAATGTCAGCATCGTCGATCTGACTTTCACGCCTGCGCGCGATACCACGAAGGAAGAGGTCAATGCGCTGTTGAAGGCCGCATCTGAAGGCGCTTTGAAGGGCGTTTTGGCCTATTCCGACGAACCGTTGGTATCGATCGATTATAATCACTGCCCAGCCAGCTCGACCATCGACAGCCTTGAAACAGCCGTCATCGACGGCAAGCTTGTCCGCGTTCTCAGCTGGTATGACAATGAATGGGGTTTCTCCAACCGGATGGTTGATACCGCCGGCGTCATTGGAAAGTTGCTTTAACCATGGCATTTCGCACGCTCGACGATCTTGGTGACATAAAAGGAAAGCGCGTATTTGTGCGCGTGGACTTGAACGTGCCGATGGCCGACGGGCGTGTGACCGACGAAACACGTTTGCGGGCATTGTTGCCTACCGTCAGCGAGCTCGCTGATAAGGGGGCCAAAGTTCTATTGCTTGCCCATTTCGGCCGTCCAAAGGGTGCGAAGCATAGTGAAATGTCGGTTTCCATGGTTTTGGACGCGCTGCAAGAGGTGCTTGGCCGCGAAGTCATGTTCGTGCCAGAGATTGCCGGAGACATCGTCGCGCAATCCATTGGCATATTGGCGGACGGCGATATCGCCTTGCTTGAAAACACCCGGTTCTGGCCAGGTGAGGAACAAAACGACCCCGAACTTGCACGCGCCGTCGCTGCAAATGGCGACTATTACGTGAATGACGCGTTTTCGGCGGCACATCGCGCGCATATGTCGACCGAAGGTCTCGCACATATTTTGCCAGCCTATGCAGGTCGTTCGATGGAAGCGGAACTGAAAGCGTTGGAAGCCGCGCTGGGTTCACCGGAGCACCCGGTCGCTGCCGTCGTGGGCGGCGCAAAGGTATCGAGCAAGCTCGACGTGCTGAACAATCTGGTGAAACAGGTGGATCATTTGATCATTGGCGGCGGTATGGCGAACACCTTTCTCGCTGCCCGCGGCATCAATGTTGGCAAGTCGCTGTGCGAACATGATCTTGCCGACACGGCGAACGCCATATTGGATGCAGCGGACGTTGCAGGCTGCACGGTGCATTTGCCCTATGACGTCGTGACGTCAGTGGAATTCCACGCAAATCCGCCCGTGCGGACGGTGAATGTCCATGAAGTGGCGGCGGATGAAATGATCCTTGATGTCGGTCCTGCTGCGGTTGAGGCGCTGGCTGATGTCCTAAAAACGTGCCGGACCTTGGTCTGGAATGGACCGCTGGGCGCATTTGAGATGGAGCCATTTGACGCGGCGACGGTCTCACTGGCCCGCACGGCGGCGGCGCTGACGCGTGAAGGCTCGCTTGTATCGGTTGCGGGTGGTGGCGATACGGTGGCGGCGCTCGCCCATGCTGGCGTGACGGAGTATTTCACCTTTGTCTCGACCGCTGGCGGCGCGTTTTTGGAATGGATGGAAGGCAAACCGCTTCCGGGCGTTGATGCTTTGAACATAATTTAAACATGCGGGGCCTTGCCCCGTTTTTTTCGGATGGTACTGCATACGTATGCACTATCAAGGTACAGGAAAGAGCGGATGAACGACCAAGAGATGTTCGAAAAAGTAGCGACGGCAACGGGCTTTATTGCTGCGCTTGACCAAAGTGGCGGCTCTACGCCGAAGGCACTTCGTGGTTATGGCATCGAAGAAGATGCGTATTCAACCGAAGAAGAAATGTTCGGCCTCATCCATGACATGCGTTCGCGCATCATCACATCGCCAAGCTTTTCCGGTGAAAAGGTCTTGGGTGCCATCTTGTTTGAGCGCACAATGGACGGCGATGCGGACGGCAAGCCAGTGCCAGACGCTCTGCGCGATCGCGGCGTCGTGCCCTTTTTGAAGGTCGACAAAGGTCTTGAGGACGAAGCAGACGGCGTTCAGATGATGAAGCCAATGCCAGATTTGGATGCGCTGCTCACGCGGGCCAAAGCAAAGGGCGTTTTCGGCACGAAAAAGCGTTCGGTCATTAACAAGGCGTCGCCATCGGGTATCGCGGCGATTGTGCAGCAACAATTTGAAGTGGCGGAGCAAATCCTCGCCCACGGCCTGATGCCGATCATTGAGCCTGAAATAAACATCAAAAGCGCCGACCGTGCGCAAAGCGATGTCATCCTGCGCGACGCAATACTGAAAGCGCTGGATAGCGTTTCGGGCGACAACAAGGTGATGTTGAAACTGTCGATCCCTGCTGAGGCGGGCACATTTGACGCACTGGTGAGCCACCCTCGCGTGCTGCGCGTTGTTGCCTTGTCCGGCGGCTTTGCGCGTCCTGAGGCTTGCGTAGAGCTTGCCAAAAACAAGGGCATGATCGCCAGCTTCTCCCGCGCTTTGTTGGAAGATTTGCGGCACCAGATGACCGCGGCAGAATTTGATGCCGCGCTCGGTGGTGCAATTGACGAAATTCACGCCGCGTCGGCGACATAAGTTTGGAGAGGGGCCGGCGGCAAATGCGCAAGATGTTTGCCGCCGGTCTTAAGCCTCGCTAAGAGCGCGGCATGAAAGAATTTCCCTGCCAATTATATCTGATCTCGCCGACCAATGTTGGCGGAGACTTCCCGCAAATCCTTGAATCTGCGCTATCCGCCGGCCCCGTCGCGGCTTTCCAGTTTCGCGTAAAAGATTTGGACCAGCATGAAGCTGCTGCCTTAGCCGAACCATTGCAAGCCATATGCGCTGCGCATGATGTTGCGTTCATCGTGAATGACAGCGTCGCGCTTGCCAAGCGGTTGAAGGCCGACGGCGTGCATCTGGGGCAGGGGGATGGCGACGTTCGTGAAGCCCGCGAAACGCTTGGTCCTGACGCGCAGATTGGCGTTACCTGCCACAACAGCCGGCATCTCGCGATGGAAGCAGCAGAGGCTGGCGCCGATTATGTTGCCTTTGGCGCGTTCTTCCCGACGACCACCAAAGAGGTCGATCATGTCGCCGAACTGGACACCGTCCAGAAATGGACGTTTGTGACCGAGGTCCCGTGCGTCGCTATTGGCGGCATCACGCCTGACAACGCGAAACCGTTGATTGATGCGGGCGCGGATTTCCTTGCCGTCAGCGGTGCGGTGTGGAACCACCCGCAAGGCGCTGCCGAAGCGGTAAAGGCGTTCAACGCACTGCTTGCCTAATTGCGCTGTCGTCGTTAAAGGCCGCGTCCAACGGCACGTATTTGCGTGCCTGCTCTTTCCATCTGTTAAGCGAGTGCTCTCATGAA
>JBILOZ010000105.1:0-7298 GCA_044374245.1 Sphingorhabdus sp.
GACAGCGACCTCATCAAGCGTGCCATCCGTGATATCTATAATAAGGACATTGACGAGGTATTCGTCGAGGGGCCTGACGGATATAAAGCCGCCAAGGACTTCATGAAGTTGCTGATGCCAAGCCACGCAAAACGTGTGCAGCATTATGCAGACCCGGTTCCGCTGTTCCAGCGTTACCATGTCGAAGATCAGCTGAACGCCATGTATCAACCCATCGTCCAGTTGAAGTCGGGTGGCTATATCGTCATCAACCCAACCGAAGCTTTGGTATCGATCGACATCAACTCAGGCCGTTCGACCAAAGAACATGGCATTGAGCAAACCGCGCTTTCCACCAATTTGGAAGCCGCCCGCGAGATTGCCCGTCAATTGCGCCTGCGCGACATGGCTGGCCTTGTCGTCATCGACTTCATCGACATGGAGCATCATTCGAACGCCCGCAAAGTCGAGCGCGCGATGAAGGAAGCGTTGAAACACGACCGTGCCCGTATTCAGGTCGGCCGTATTTCGAGCTTTGGTTTGATGGAAATGAGCCGCCAGCGTTTGCGCACCGGCGTGCTCGAAGCATCCACGCGCGAATGTCCGCATTGCGAAGGCACTGGCCTTGTCCGCACAGCATCATCTGCTGCTTTGTCAGCCCTGCGTCTCATCGAAGATGAAGCGGCAAAGGGTCATGGCAGCCAGATCGTTCTGCAGGCTAGCCAAGAAGCCACAATCTACTGCCTCAACAACAAGCGTGCCGAACTGGCCGCGATTGAAGAGCGTTATCACGTTCGCGTGCTGATTGTGCCCAATGGCGAAACCGAAGGTGCGAAGCTCGCCGTATCAAGCTCTGGGCCACGTCCAGAGCGCCCAGCCGCGCTGCCGCCGATTATCGACATCGAAGAAGATGATATCGACGACGAAATCGACGATTTCGACGATGACGTCGAAGCCGAAGAAGCTGAACGCGAACCACGCCGTGCGCGCGACGATCGTCCACGCGAAGAAGGCGAAGGTGGTGAAGGCCGCAAGCGTAAACGTCGTCGTGGACGTCGTGGTGGCAAGGGCCGTGATCGTGATGGGCGTCCGGAAGGGGAAGATGCTGTTGCGGGTGAAAACAACGCTGCAGATCGTCCAGAAGGCGAAAGCAACGCTGAAACAGTCCAGACTGACGGCGATGTCGAAGGCGAAGCCAAGCCAAGGGCCCGTCGTGGTCGCCGTGGCGGCAGAGGCCGTGATCGCGACCGTGAAACGGCTGTAGGCGAGGCAACAACCGAAGCGCCAGTAGTAGCGGAAGCTGAAGTTGCTGAAGCGCCTGTCGAAGCACCCGCAAAGCCGAAGCGTGCAAGCCGGGCGAAGCCAAAGGCTGAAAAGGTCGTTGCAGAAACAGACGCACCGGAAGCGAAAGCAACTGAAGCCCCAAGCGCTCCAGAAGAAGCACCTGTTGCCAAAGCAAAGGCACCCGCAAAGCCACGCAGCCGTGCAAAAGCACCGGTAGCTGAAGCTGAAGCGGTAGCTGACGAAACGGCGGAGGCTCCGAAGGCCAAAGCCAAGACGCCACGCAAGAAAGCCGCTGCCAAAGATGTTGCACAGGACGTAACATCAACAACCGAAGCTGGCGGGGCCGACGATGGCCAGCCACGTTCGGGTTGGTGGCAACGCACGTTCGGTTAAGCCCGATTTACTGTTTATACATAGCCCCGCTGGTCATTGACTGGCGGGGTTTTGTTTTGCCCAACTTCTTCATTGCGCGTTCATCCAGTTCGCGCCATTCACTGCATATGAACAATTCTGCAATGCGTGCCCTGCGAACAGCATTGGTGCTGTTTCTTGCCATATGGATATCGGTGCGCCCGGTTATGGCGCAGTCCATTTTGCGCGATGCTGAAACAGAAGCTTTTTTCAAAGAAATTTCGGCGCCGTTGATTACCGCGGCCGGCCTTGACCCGAACAATGTCGATATCATCCTGATCAATGACAAATCCATCAACGCATTCGTCGCGGGCGGCCAAGCGGTCTATCTGCACAGTGGGTTGATTGATGCCGCGACCACCGCAAACGAAGTGCAGGGTGTCATTGCGCATGAACTTGGCCATGTCGCCGGCGGCCACGCCGTGCGCTATGACGAAGGTACTTCGGTCGCAAGCGGCATCAGCATTGCCAGCCTCATCCTTGCCGCCGCGGCCATGGCGGCTGGCGCTGGCGAAGCTGGCATGGGCATATTATCCGCGGGCCAGCAAGCAGCGATGGGCAAGTTCCTTGCCTACAGCCGTGGACAAGAAGGCACAGCCGATGCTTCCGGTGCGCAATATCTTTCCACCGCAGGCATTTCGGGCCGGGGCTCCATCAGCTTCTTCAAAAAGCTGCAGAATTTCGAATTCCGCCTCGGCATCCCGCAAGAGGATAGCTATGGCCGCACCCATCCCTTGTCGGGTGAGCGTATTTCGGTGCTGCAGGACAAATATTCCGCCGATCCGGCTTGGGATGCACCGCTAAATCCGAAGTGGGAGAATGATTTCAAACGGATCAAGGCAAAGCTGACAGGTTATCTTTCGGACCCGACGGCGACGATGCGCGATTATCCCGAGAGCGACAAAAGCGTTCCTGCCCGTTATGCCCGTGCCTATGCGTGGCATAAGTCCGCCTATCCGCAAAAGGCGCTGGATGAATCGTCATCCCTCGTCGCATCGGCCCCCGAAGATCCCTATTTCCTTGAATTGCATGGGCAAATATTGCTGGAATCCGGTCGGCCAGCCGACGCGATCATACCTTTACGCAAAGCGGTAAGCCTGACGGGCAATCAGCCGCTGATCGCCGCCATATTCGGGCATGCGTTGATTGCCACCGAGGACAAGACGCAACTCGACGAGGCCGCTCAGGTCCTTAAGGCCGCGGTCACAAAGGATAATCAAAATCCTTTTGCCTGGTATCAATTGGGCGTCGTTTACGAACAAAAGGGCGATAGCGCGCGCGCGGCCCTCGCCAGTGCGGAGCGTTATTTGATGGAAGGTGCGCCGCAATTGGCGTTGCCGAATGCGCAGACCGCAATGGCTGGCCTGCCCGAATATTCCCCCGATTGGATCCGCGCTCAGGACATCAACATGGTTGCCGAAGCAAAGCTTGCACAGCTCAAGAAGCGGAGGCGCTGAATTGGCTGGCCACTGGATGCGGCGGGAGCTAATCGGGCCGCTATGAAAAACATGATGTCGCGCACGCCGCTTATCCTCATTCTGTCCGCCACACTTTTGCTGGCCGCCATCGGCGCGTATCTGTTTTGGCCAAAAGATAGCATGTCCGTGCAAGAACCAGCAGACGCTGCAGCAGAGGACGCCGCCAAGGCTGCCGCCGCCGCAGGTATGAACGCCGACGACCGCAAAGCGACCGAGGCGATTGTACGCGCATATATATTGGAAAATCCGGAGATTATTACAGAAGCCATTGGTGTCTTGCAAAAGCGTGAGGCAACAAAGCGCCTCTCCGCCGCGGGCGCTAAGCTGACCGATCCCTTCCCCGGGGCGGAGTTTGGGAATCCCAATGGCGATGTCACGATCGTCGAGTTTACCGATTATAATTGCGGATATTGCCGCTCCAGCGTTGCAGATGTGCAAAAGCTTATCGATAGCGACAGCAACATACGCGTGGTCATCCGCGAGCTACCGATCCTCAGCGCGACCAGCCACGATGCGGCCTTATGGGCACTCGCCGCGGCCAAGCAAGGCAAGCATAAGGCATTTCACGACGCGCTGTTCAGCGGTGGACGCCCTGATGCCCAAAGCATCCGCGCCGCCGCTTCAAAAGCAGGGATGAACCTGGCAGCTGCTGAAAAATTTGCGCGCTCATCTGAGGCCATGGCTGAAGTGGAAAGCAACATTGCGATCATGCAGCAAGTTGGCTTTGGCGGCACCCCGACCTTCATTATCGGCGACCAGATATTGGAAGGTGCGGTTGGCCTAGATGCCCTGAAAGCCGCGGTCGCGAAAGCGCGTAAAGCGGGTTAAGCTTTCTTTCCCTGCGCGATCACATACCATTCCACCGATCCTTTGCGGCTTGCCGGTGGTTTGGCGTGTTTGACCGTGGTGAAGTTGTTTTTCAATATGCTCAACATCACCGGGTCTGTCCCCCCGGCAAATACTTTCGCAACAAAATCGCCGCCGGGTTGCAAGACCTGAATAGCAAAATCGACGGCCGCTTCGACCAGGCCCATTGTGCGTAAATGGTCGGTCTGTTTATGACCAACGGTGTTCGCCGCCATATCTGACAAGATCAGGTCCGGAGCGCAGCCGAGTTCGGCAATCAACCTATCCGGCGCGCTGTCGTGCATGAAATCCATTTGGAGCAACACAACACCTTCGAGCGGGTCGACCGGCAACAGGTCGATACCCACAATCGCTGCCTTTGGCTGTTGCCTGCGCACCACTTGTGCCCAACCGCCCGGCGCGACGCCCAAATCCACCACGGCTTTCTTACCGCGCAATATGTGAAACTTCTCGTCCAACTCGACCAGCTTATACGCCGCGCGGCTGCGATAGCCCTCGCCATGCGCGCGCTTCACATATGGGTCGTTCAACTGCCGCTCAAGCCAGCGGGTTGATCCAGCGGTGCGCCGCTTGGCCGTCTTGACCTTCTGTTTACCGGCCAGTGTCCTGCCGGAATCTTTACCACCAAATAAATTGTCTGCCATTTTTAGTTCCGTCGATTTCTGCGCTTGGCGTCGCTCGCCATCAGCGCACGCAAAATGCCCTCGCGAATTCCGCGATCCGCAACGCCCAGCCGCTCACCGGGCCATATATCAAAAATAGCCTCAAGGATGGCGCAACCGGCAACGACCAAATCTGCGCGCTCATGCCCAATGGTCGGGAATTCAGCCCGGCCGTCTATATCGCGCCGCGCAAGCTCGCGGCTAATCTCGCGCATGGCGGCGGTCGGCAAATATAACCCATCCACAGCGCGGCGATCATAGCTGTTCAGCTTCAAATAGACGCTGGCAAGCGTGGTGACTGTTCCCGAAGTCCCCAAAAGCCTGCGGTCTCCGCCATCTTCAGGCAAGCGTGCGGCGAACTCGGCAAAGCTTGCCATCACCTTTGCACGCATCGCTGCGTAAATGGCGTTTAGCTGCTCGGGCGTCTCCGCCTCGGCCCGTTCGCTTTCGGTCAACGAAACCACGCCCCATGGAACGCTTACCCAGTCCAATATTTCCGGGACAAGGCCACTTGTCGACACCAGCACAAGCTCAGTTGATCCGCCGCCAATGTCGAATATTAACGCTGGGCCCTCCCCTTGCTCAAGCAAGGCATGGCATCCCATGACGGCTAGGCGTGCCTCTTCCTGTGGGCTGATGATGTCGAGATGAATGCCTGTCTCACGCTTGACGCGCTCGATAAATTGCGCGCCATTGACGGCCTGACGGCATGCCTCAGTGGCGACGGACCTTGCCAGAACGACATTACGTTTTTTCAGCTTCTCGGCGCACACAGAAAGTGCCTCAACCGCGCGGTCCATGGCCTCATCGCTCATCCGGCCCGTCGCGGTAAGCCCCTCGCCCAGCCGGACGACCCGGGAAAATGCATCAACGACAGTAAAATCATCGCCGCCAGCCCGCGCGATTAATAATCGGCAGTTGTTCGTCCCAAGGTCCAGCGCAGCATATGCTGTCCGATCAAGCCAATTACGCCGCAAAGCCGCGTTATCTGCAGGAACAAAGCCATTTGCGGGTTTCGGAGACGGGTTGGATGTGTGTGCACGCGCTGCGCCCTCAGCCGAAGCCTGCTGCAGTTTTGCAGCCTTGGGTGCCGCATTCTTGCGACGGGGCGGCTTTTTACGTTTACGCCCGCGTCCCTGTTGCGGCGATGGCGCGACATTCTCGCCCATAGCCGTAAACTCACTTCTTATTTTCTATCCGGGCAGATGTGCTGCCGGTACCTGATGCCTTGATACGCGCTGCACGTTAAAAATTCAACATTTTTGAATATCGTCGCAACCGGCCAAATTCAGCGGCTTGACCGTGCACGGGCACCAGCATATAGGCCCGCCTTCTGTTCCCCGGTCGTCTAACGGTAAGACTACGGACTCTGACTCCGTCTATTGAGGTTCGAATCCTTACCGGGGAACCAACTAAACGAGCAATCAAGAAGTCCCTTGGTTCCGTTTCGTTTCCGCCAAATGTCAGACACGCGATGAAGCTGCGGTTCTCTCCGAAGCGTTACGAGATGGACGTTGCGCGTTCCTATTTGACGCGCCCGCCCGGCAAACGTTACGGTCAACAACATGGCACTTGGAACGCATGATTTCGTCTCTGATTCGCGCAATGACGCGATCCTCATCAACGTTAATGGTCAGCTTACGCCCCGTGCGCAGGCAATGGTCTCTGTCTTTGACAGCGGCTTCATGCTGGGTGACGGGGTTTGGGAGGGAATCCGCGTTCACGCAGGACGCATGGCCTTTTTGGACCAACATCTTGACCGTTTGTGGGAAGGCGCAAAGGCAATTGCCATGGACATCGGCATTTCCCGCGCGGAAATGAAGGCGCGCCTCTATGCCACCATCGACGCGAACCAGATGAACAAATGCCATATCCGGCTGATGGTTACGCGTGGCATCCGGTCAACGCCGTACCAAGATCCACGTGTGGTCGTCTCACCCGCGACTATTGTCATTATTGCCGAATATAAAGACCCGCTGCCCGCAACGGTTGATCGCGGCCTGTCACTGTTTACCGTTCACGTCCGTCGCGGTGATCCGGCGGTGCAGGATCCCAAGCTCAATTCGCACAGCAAACTCAATTGCATCACCGCATGCATTCAGGCAGCGCAAGCGGGCGCAGATGAAGCCTTGATGCTCGACCCGCACGGCTTTGTTGCCACATGCAATTCCACGCATTTCTTTATCGTCCGCAAAGGGGAAGTGTGGACCTCAACCGGTGATTATTGCCTCGCCGGCATCACGCGCGCCAACGTCATCCGCCTGTGCCGGGAGAATGATATTCCTGTGTTCGAACGCAACTTCTCCATGACCGATGTCTATGGTGCCGATGAAGCTTTTGTCACCGGAACCTTTGCCGGAGTTGTTCCCGCGCACACCATCGATGGCCGTGTCTTGACCGATGGAAAGGGGCCAGTCGTCGAACGCCTACAAAATCTCTACCGCGCCTTCATCGAACGCGATATTGCGGGCCAGAGCCGACCTTGACGCAGCGGATATGCATGTGGTCGGGGCCACGAAACATCTCGACGGCTATGATGCGCAGCTTTTCGTCGCGCGCGGATTGCGCGGTCAGTGACGAACCCTTTTACGGCTGTTTCCTTGCACATAGCGGTGAG
>JBILOZ010000106.1:0-7269 GCA_044374245.1 Sphingorhabdus sp.
CAAAACCCATGATTGATTTGCAGCGGATCACAACCAGTCGCAACGCGCTGACGCTCGCGTCGGTGCCGCAGGGTTTTGCGCCGCTTCTGCTTGCCGACCTGACACGCGCGGCCAAAGCACGCACGCTGTACATTGCGCCTGATGAAGCCGCGATGCGCGCAATCGCCGACGCTGTGCCATTTTTTGCGCCTGAACTTGAAATATTGATTCTGCCCGGATGGGATTGCCTGCCCTATGATCGCGCATCGCCCTCGGTCGCGGTCACGTCGCAGCGCATGTCGACGTTGCAAGCGCTTCAACAGCCTGCAAAAAAGAAGCAACTGGTGGTCACCACCATCGGTGCAGTCATCCAAAAATATGTCACCCCATTCCGCATTCGCCAGACGGGTGAACGCTTGGCCGCTGGCCGCGAAATCAGCCGCGAACGGCTTGCGTCATTGCTGCAGTCCAATGGCTATTTCCGCGTAGATACCGTGGCCGACGCAGGCGAATTCGCGATCCGCGGGAGCATTGTCGACCTGTTTCCCGCCGGTAGCGAAGTCGGTCTTCGCCTCGATTTCTTCGGCGACGAAATCGAAAGCATCCGCCGCTTCAATCCGTCTGATCAGCGCAGCATCGACCAAGTCGAACATTTCGATATTTTGCCCGCGGTTGAAGCCCTTATGGACGAAGACGCGATTAAGCGTTTTCGTGTTGGCTACCGCGAACGCTTTGGCGTGACCGCAACAGGCGACCCGCTCTATCAGGCCGTCTCGGAAGGCCGCAGGCTTTCGGGCATGGACCATTGGTTGCCATTGTTCGAAGAGCGTATGGCGACGATCTTTGACCATGTCGGGGCCGACGCGCTTGTCATTCGTGACAGTGGCTCCATTGCCGCCGGCCAGTCACGACTGGACTCCATCACCGATTATCACGAAAACCGCGTGAAGGCGCAGGCCGCTGAACCCGGCAGCTATCGCCCCTTGCCGCCCGAGATGCTCTATTTAAGCGGCGGCGAACTTGACCAACTTTTCGACGACAATGCCGCGCACCTGATTACACCATTCGCGCAGCCCGACTCCGCCAGCGTCATTGATTTTGGCATCTCCGCAGCGCGCGATTTCGCACCGGAGCGCACGCAAAAAGCCAATGTCTACGAAGCCGTCGCCGCGCATCTAAAATCGCTGCACAGCAAGAAAACGAAAACCATCATCGCAAGCTATTCCATTGGCGCACGCGAGCGATTGAAGGGTTTGCTTGCCGATCATGGCGCGCCGTCCATCGTCGATGCGGACGGTTGGCAGCAAGCATTGGGCGCGGCCGCAGGGCGGACCGCAATGGTTGTGTTGCCATTGGACCACGGCTTTTCAACGCCGGACATAGCCGTCTTAAGCGAACAGGACATGCTGGGCGACCGGCTCGTGCGCAGACAAAAGCGCCGTAAATCCGCCGATGCCTTCATGGCCGAACTTGCCGCGCTGACCCCCGGCGATCTGGTGGTGCATCAGGACCATGGTATTGGCCGTTATGAAGGGCTGATTTCGATACCCGTGGGCAACAGTCCCCATGATTGTGTTGCCCTGACGTATTCCGGCGGAGACAAGCTTTATGTCCCCGTTGAGAATATCGATGTTCTGTCACGTTATGGCTCCGACAGCGAGCATGTGTCGCTCGACAAGCTGGGTGGTGAGGCATGGCAGCGGCGCAAGTCGAAGCTGAAAGAACGCATCCGCGCAATTGCGGGCGAATTGCTTAAGACGGCCGCCGAACGTGCCCTTCGTCCGGGTTCCATCATTGAAGTCGACGGTCCCGCTTATGCCGGCTTTGTTGACCGTTTCCCTTATGAGGAAACCGAAGATCAGTTGCGCGTGATTGAAGAAGTGCTTCAGGATTTGTCCGCGGGCAAACCCATGGACCGGCTCGTGTGCGGCGATGTCGGGTTTGGAAAAACCGAAGTCGCCATGCGCGCGGCATTTGCAGCGGCAATGGCGGGGCTTCAGGTGGCGGTCATTGCACCGACGACATTGCTGGCGCGGCAGCATTATTCGAACTTTGCCGAACGTTTTCGTGACCTGCCGTTAAAGCTCGGCCGGCTTTCACGGCTCGTTCCGGCCGCTGAAGCCACGCAAACGCGTGAAGCCTTGGCGGATGGCACTTTGGACATCGTGATTGGGACCCATGCCGTTCTTGCAAAGTCGCTCGAGTTCAAACGGCTTGGCCTCGTGATTGTTGACGAAGAACAACGGTTCGGCGTCAATCACAAGGAGCAATTGAAAGCGCTGAAGACCGACGTGCATATGCTGACGCTGACGGCGACACCGATCCCGCGCACGCTGCAAATGGCCATGTCTGGCCTGCGCGAGCTGTCGGTCATCCAGACGCCGCCTGTCGACCGTCTAGCCGTGCGTACCTACGTTATGCCATGGGATCCCGTGGTGCTGCGCGAAGCGTTGCTGCGCGAACATTATCGCGGGGGGCAAAGCTTTTTTGTCGTGCCGCGCATAACCGATCTCACCGAGATTGAGGAATTTCTGCGGACTGAAGTGCCTGAAGTGAAATATGTCACCGCGCACGGGCAAATGTCACCGACGCAGGTTGAAGAACGCATGAGCGCATTCTATGAAAAGCGCTACGACGTCCTTTTGTCGACCACGATTGTCGAAAGCGGGCTGGACATACCGAGCGCGAATACCTTGATCATCCACCGTGCCGACCGCTTTGGCCTTGCCCAATTATATCAGCTGCGCGGTCGCGTCGGGCGTTCGAAAACCCGCGCTTATGCCTATCTGACGCATGAACCGAATCGCGTACTGACCGAAACGGCGGAAAAGCGCCTGAAGGTACTTGGTGATCTCGATAGCCTCGGCGCCGGGTTCCAGCTTGCGAGCCACGATCTCGACATTCGCGGTGCGGGCAACTTGGTGGGCGATGAACAGTCCGGCCATATCAAAGAGGTCGGCTTTGAATTGTACCAATCGATGCTCGAAGAAGCGATTTTGGAAGCACGCGCTGGCGCGCATGGCCTCGCGAAACCACGCGGCAGCTTCTCGCCGCAAATCACCATCGATGCGCCAATCCTTATTCCCGAGGATTATGTGCCCGATCTGTCGGTCCGCATGGCGCTCTATCGCCGTTTGAACGACCTCGAGGAAGGTCAGGATATCGAAGGTTTTGCCGCGGAAATGACGGATCGCTTCGGCCCGATACCGGAACCAACGCAGAACCTGCTGAAGCTTATCCAGATCAAGCAAAATGCGCTCGTCGCGCAGGTCGCAAAAATTGAGGTCGGCGCGCGTGGTACCTTGGTGAGTTTCCATCAGGACACGCCGCCGAACGTCCCAGGATTGCTCGCCTATGTCGACAAATTGGGCGAAACGGCAAAGCTGCGTCCGGACAGCAAGTTGGTGATCAATCGCATATGGGGCGACCCCGCAGCGCGGCTCAACGGCTGTTTGCAGCTATCGCGCGGCCTTGCAAATCTTGCCCGCCGGCAAGGTTCCCCTTCACGACCATAGCAGCGAAAAACTTTCCGAACCCTTTCGGCAAATTAATTCAGCTTGGTAGCGCAAGCTTTTCCGCTTACATCGCAAAAATGATCGACGGATTTGGACGCAGTATCGACTATTTACGGATATCGGTGACCGACCGTTGCAATTTCCGTTGCACATATTGCATGCCCGAAATGCAGAGCTTTTTGCCGCATCCCGATTTGCTCAGCTATGATGAAATCACAACGCTGGTCGCGCGGTTTATAGACCATGGCATTCGCAAAATTCGCCTAACGGGCGGGGAGCCGCTTGTTCGCCGCGACATTGCCGTTCTGATCAACGCCCTTGGGCAGCATGTGAAAAGCGGCGCGCTTGAAGAGTTAACGATGACGACCAACGGCAGCCGGTTGGAACAATTCGCGCCCATCCTTGCCAGCGCTGGCATGAAGCGTATCAATGTAAGCTTGGATACGCTCGACCCGGATCAGTTTAAGACGATCAGCCGCGGGGGAGACCTCGACACGGTATTGAAGGGCATTCACGCGGCCAAAGCCAATGGCCTCGCCATCAAAATCAACATGGTTGCCTTGAAAGGCGAAAATGAAGTCGCGCTCATGCCCATGGTGGCGTTTTGTGCGGAGCATGGCTTTGACCTCACCCTGATTGAAACAATGCCGCTTGGGACGGGCGTATCGGAGCGCGAGGCGCAATATATCTCGCTCGAAGCCTTCACCGCGCCCATCCGTCAACAATATGACCTGCATCCGCTGGCGCATAAAAGCGCCGGCCCTGCCCGTTATTGGCGCGTCGATCCATTGGGTCTGCGCCTGGGCCTTATCACGCCAATGAGCCAGAATTTCTGCGACCATTGCAACCGCATACGCCTTACCACCGATGGCAAAATCTATATGTGCCTTGGGTCAGAGTTGCACGTCGATTTGCGCAAAGCATTGCGCGAAGGGGTGCCTTCCGACGTCGACCATTTGCTTCAGACGGCTTTGCGGCTTAAACCCCAACGCCATGAATTCGAAAACCAATTCGCGCAGCCTGACTTGAGGTTAAAGCGACATATGAATGCAACAGGTGGATGACCAAATATACGCAACTTGCGATAATATCGTCAGCAACGCCGCAGGCGCGCGAGGCCGAAGCACAGCTTCGCGCAGTCCATGACTTTGTCTCTCTGGATAACGCCGACGCCGTAATCGTCCTTGGCGGCGATGGCCACATGCTGCAGGTTTTGCATCAATTGTTGGAAAGCCGCCGTGGCATTCCTGCCTACGGCATGAACTTGGGCACAATCGGCTTCCTGATGAACAGCTGGGATCTGCATGACCTGCATGCGCGGCTGCAGCGTGCAAAGTCATTCTCCGTTCGTCCGCTGACAGCAAATATCACAACCGTCAGTGGTCAGAAGTTTACATTGCCCGCAATCAACGAAGTGTCGTTGCTGCGTGAAACCCGGCAAGCGGCCAAGCTGGAGATTTCTGTGAATGGCCGGGCGGTGATTCCGGAACTTATCAGTGACGGGATTTTGGTATCCACGCCCGCAGGTTCGACCGCCTATAACCTGTCAGCCAATGGCCCCATCTTGCCGCTCGATTCGTCGTTGCTGGCGCTGACGCCAATCAGCCCCTTTCGGCCCCGCCGTTGGAAGGGAGCCATTCTTCCCGACCGCTATGTCATCAAAATCAACATATTGGAGGCAAGCAAACGCCCCGTCAGCGCCGTTGCCGACCAGCGCGAAATCCGCGATATTGCGCAAGTAGAAGTGGCGTTAGACCGCAATCGATCACTCACACTTTTGTTCGATCCCGAACATGCACTGGATGATCGCATTGCAATGGAACAATTTATTGTCTGAACTGGCAATGGGCGCTTGCCAAATGCGAAAAAGCGCTGCTATAGGCGCGCCTCTGCCCGAGCATATCGGGCTGTTCCCTGGTAGCTCAGTGGTAGAGCAGTTGACTGTTAATCAATTGGTCGGGGGTTCGAATCCCTCCCGGGGAGCCATTTTTGCCTGTTACGGCAATGAATATCATATATGTTATTCGGCATCCATTGCCCTGCACCCAGTTTCAATACACTTTCTGCCGGGCCGTTTAATCTGGTGTGTTGAACGCTACATTTTCATAGGTTAGGGCTTGAACATGACATACACATTATGGGGCTCAGCCCATTCTCTCTATACGGGCAAGGCGCGATCCTATCTCATCAAAAAGGGCCTGCCTTTTCGCGAGCGGTATCCGTCCGATCCCGAGTTTGCCGGCAGGATACTGCCTGCGGTCGGTCATTTTGTTGTACCCGTGCTCGAAACGGACAATGGCGAGATTATCCAGGACAGTGGCGATATCATAGACTTTCTGGAGCAGCGCCATGCCGAACCCCTGCTCGAGCCACAATCGCCAGTGCAGCAGTGGGTGTCGTTGATTTTTGATGCCTTTGGTTCGGAATATCTGCTGCCGCTGGCGATGCACTATCGCTGGTCCTACCGCGATGAGCAGGAGACATTTTTGCGTGCAGAATTCGGGCGCGCAATGGTCGCGGGAACGGATCGCTCCGCACGGCGCGAATCTGCAGCACGGACGATGGAATTTTTTGCCGGCTTCTTACCCAATCTTGGTGTCTTTCCAGAGGTCGTCGCTGCGATGGAAGATTCCTATCTCGCGCTAATCGATGCGCTGGATAACCATTTTCAGCATCATCCCTATTTACTGGGTGGCAGGCCGTGCCGCGGGGACTTTGGCATGATGGCGCCCTTGTTCGCGCATCTCGGCCGCGATCCTGTTCCAGCCATGCTGATGAAGACAAAGGCACCCAACCTGTTCCGTTGGACGGAACGGATGAACGCTATGCCCATCAGCGACGGGGAATATCCGGGCTATGGTGAGGACTATTGCGGTCAGGACACCGTTCCCGAAACCCTCATTGCCGTGCTCAAAATTGTCTTTGCTGACTGGACGCCCGGATTGAAAGCCGATGCCGACTGTTTCAATACATGGGCGGCGCACAAGAAAGCTGGCGATGTAGTCTCGCGATCGGGAGAACCACAAATTCATCCAAATGTCGGGAAAGTGGAATATTCTTGGCGCGGCGTGACGATGAAGCGGGGCAGCGCGCCCCATATGCTTTGGATGTTCGCCAGAGCACAAGAGCTGGCGGCGAACAGCGCAGGTGAAGCAAGCGAACGACTGAGTGCGCTCATTGGACAAGTCGGGGGCCAGGAAGCGATGGAACTCAGCCTTGCGAAGCGGATCATACGCGATAAAAATATGCTGGTTCTTGCCTGATACTCTTTACTGTTCAAGGCGGGGCTGTGCCAAAGCGACCGATAGTATTCTGCAGGTCCGCTCGCTCCTAATGTTACGAAAGCCCCTGCGCCTGCCAAAGCAGCCGCAGCGCGGCGTAGCCGACCAATATCGCGGTAAAGATGCGCAGAAGCCGCGGCGACAAATAGCGCATTCCGAATATGCTTCCGATCTGCCCGCCGACCAGCACGGCAGCGAGCAACAGGCCATATTCCATCGCGGGCGCGGCAAGCGACTGTGCCCCAGCCTTCATGACCTGCCCTGCCAGCCCTGCGGCCGAATTAATCAAGATATAGAGCGAAGCAAAGGCGGCGATACGCCGCGCCTCCGCCCAGCGGATCAAATGCAATATCGGCGCCATGAATATCCCGCCGCCAATCCCGGATAGACCAGCCAGAAGGCCAACACCGCCTGAAATTGCCATAAGCAATGGCTTGGGCAACGTACGCGCCGACAGCTTTTCAGGCTGAAGCAGCAGGGCAATGGCAGACGCA
>JBILOZ010000107.1:0-7267 GCA_044374245.1 Sphingorhabdus sp.
CTGCAGGTCGATGCCCGCAAGGCACAGCTTGCCATGGATAGTTTCCGCACCAGTTGCCCGGGCCTTGTTCGGCGCACTGACAGCAGCGGCCTTACGCAAGGTGCCGATTGGGTTCCCGCATGCGACGCTGTAAAAACATGGACGGGTGACGCGATATCCTTCTTCGCGGCGTATATGGACGCGGTGCAAGTCGGTAACGGCAAAGCGTTTGCCACAGGATATTATGAACCCGAGATCGCGGGCTGCCGCACGCGACAGGCGGGTTGTGAAGTGCCGGTCTACAAACGGCCATCCGACCTGATTGATGTCGACCTTGGGCTGTTCTCTGATGATTTAAAGGGCAAGAATATCCGGGGCAAAGTCAGCGGCACCAAGTTGGTGCAATATGACGACCGTGCCGCGATTGAAAATGGCTCTTTGACGGGCCGCGGCCTTGCAATTGCATATGCAAATGATGCCATCGAATTCTTCTTCTTGCAAATTCAGGGGTCCGGACGGCTCAGGCTGCCCGATGGCGGGGTTATGCGTATTGGCTATGAAAGCCAAAACGGGCGTGGCTACACCGGCATTGGCCGGTTGATGAAGGATCGCGGCCTCATCACCGATGGTTCGATGCAAGGCATTGTCGCTTATTTGCGCGCCAATCCTGAAGAGGGCCGCAAAGTCATGCAGGAAAATAAAAGCTTCGTGTTTTTCCGCGAACTGACGGGCGCTGGGCCGCTTGGCGCAATGGGCTATCCGGTCGTGGGCGAAGCAAGCGTCGCCGTCGACGTCAAGTTTATCCCGCTGGGTGCGCCACTTTGGCTGTCGATGGACCGTGCTGAACCCAACGGCATTTGGGTCGCCCAAGACACCGGCGGCGCGATCAAGGGCGCAAACCGGATTGATACATTTTGGGGGGCAGGTGACCGGGCCCGTGCCATCGCTGGCGGTATGGCAGCACGCGGCGCGGCGCTGATTTTCTTACCCAAGGCGGCAGTCACCCGGCTCGGACTATAGGTTCGCCATGGCGCGGCATTTGGACAGCAATGAAAAGGCACTGTGGGGGAAAGTTGTCGCCACGGTCAGCCCTATGCACGCAACCAAGCCAAAGGCGCAGCCCGTGGTCGCGGCCGCGTCGGACAAAGCGCTTTTGACCAAGCATTTGAATGCCAAGCCTAAGCCGGTACGTAGCGAAGCTGCGAAGATTGTTGCCGCACCGCAAAGCAAGATTGCGCCCGTCCCGCACAATCTGGATGGCCATTGGGACCGACGGATCACGCGCGGCAGCATCATGCCCGATGTCAGCGTGGATTTGCATGACGCGTCATTGTCCGGTGCCTATGCGCGGCTCGACGGCGCGCTTGAACAGGCGATAGCGCAAAAGATGAAGGTCGTCCTTTTGGTGACGGGAAAGCAACGCGCGCATGATCGCGCAAGTGGGCAGGGCAGGGGCGCGATTGCCGCCGTTGTCCGCGATTGGCTAGCGGCGTCACGCCACGCGCGGAGTATCTCTGCGGTCCGCAACGCGCACCCCCGGCATGGCGGGGCAGGCGCGCTGTATATTATGCTGAAAAGCTAGCTGCCCAGCATCCGGATCGCGACGCGCCGGTAGATTTCCGTGAGCGCGGTGAGGTCCGCAATGGCCACCGCTTCGTCCAACTTATGCATTGTTGCGTTGCAAAGCCCGAATTCAACGACGGGACAGATTTTCGTCAGGAACCGCGCATCGGAAGTTCCGCCGGTGGTCGATGGTTCGGGCGTTATGCCCATAACGGCCTCAACAGCGTCAGAAATGGCCGCCGACAGTTCACCCGGTGGGGTCAGGAACGCTTCGCCCGAAATCATGGCGGTCAGCTTGCCGCCGCCCTTTTCGACAAGCTCTTGCATCCGCGCAACAAGCGCCTCGCCGCTGTGCAGGTCGTTGAACCGGATCGACAATCGGGCTTCTGCCTTTGCCGGAATGACGTTTGTCGCTTTGTTGCCGACAGCCAGGTCCGTGATTTCAATATTGCTTGGCTGAAACCAGTCGGTGCCCCCATCGAGCGTAATCGCTTCGATCTCCGACAATATCGCCACGAGCTTTGGAATGGGGTTATCGGCCAAGTGCGGATAGGCGACATGGCCCTGCGTCCCGGCAACCGAAATCCACATGTTAACCGAACCGCGGCGTCCGATTTTCATCATGTCGCCAAGCCGGTTCACGCTGGTCGGCTCGCCGACAAGGCAGGCATCGGGGATCGTGCCAAGCGCGTGCATATGGTCGATTAAGGCGCGGGTGCCGTAAATCGCCGGCCCTTCTTCATCACCCGTAATGATCAGGCTGATTGTCCCTGCGTCAGCGGGGATCTCGTGCAATGCCGCGACAAATGCGGCGATGCTGCCCTTCATATCGACTGCGCCGCGACCGTGAAGCAAGTCGCCCTTTATCTGCGGAACGAAAGGTTCGCTTGCCCAGCCAGCGCCCGGCGGCACGACATCAAGATGCCCGGCAAAGGCGAAGTGACGCCCGCCGGATTCGCGAATGGCAAACAGGTTTTCGACAGGCGCACCATGCGCTGGATTGTCATCACCATTGCCCGACACAAAACGGTCAACGCGAAAGCCCATAGGCTTCAGCATGTCCTCCAGCGCGTCAAATACGGCGCCCTGCGCTGGTGTCACGCTTTCGCAGGAAATCAGGCGTTGGGCGTAGGCGAGGGCAAGGGCGTCAGTCATCTGACCAACGCGTTAAGCATTAATCATCTGCGAAACAAGTCAGACGTCGGCTTTGCGCAATGCCTTTTCGGTGAGCGCGGCGTCGCCTTGAACTGAGCCGACAATCGCAACGCTGCCATCGGCATCGCGGCGGGCAACGAGCAGAACAAATTCGTCGCCTGCGCCAGCAAATTCGCTGAGGTCACGCTTGCGCGCCGATCGCAAACGCGCACGTGGGTCGCCGGTTGCCGCCGTCGCCGGTTGCACGCCTGCCGCGATTTTCTTGGCGCGACGTTCGGCGGCGACAATGGCTTTCAAGCCGCCGTCAAAGCCAGCGAGAATAGTGGCGAACGTTCCCATCGGAACGGCATTGCGCTGCGCATATTGAAGCGCTGTGGCAAATTCGGTTAAGCGGGTCTTGTCATAGCCTGCGCCAAAAACCAGCTTAACGATGGGCGTAAATGGTGCACGTTCCTGTACTTTCAGGGCTGCATCATGAAGCAGTCCTGCATAATCGGCAGGGTGATTGGCGGCAATCAAGGCAAAGTCGTACGCGCGTCCAATCGCCTGATACAAGGCATCGCGAGTCCGAAGATCTGCATCGCGCGCATGTTCTGCACATTGCCGTGCGGTATCCAACCAGTCGGCAAGGCTTGCATTTTCATCGGTTGCTATCGTCTGCAGCGGATAGGGTTCATCGCTTTCAACGTCATCACATAGCGCTGCGTCATCCAACTGCCCCGCCATCGGGCCGTCCGCCCATAGAGGGACATGTTCGTGTCGCGGCGGCAACGCGGCGCGCGCGTGTTCAACTTCAATCTGCAACGGTTCGCTAATGTCTGCAGGCGCGGTTTCTTTCCAGTTGATGACGCCGTAAATGAAATCGATCGTGTCATCGTCCGTCGAATAGGGCAGCAAAATGCCGCGGTACATGAGGACATTGCCGCGATCATTCACAAACTCGGCTTCGAAGCCGATGGGCGCGTGGTTGGCAATGATTTGCAGATAATGGTCGGTAATGCGCGACAGGAGCGAATGGCGGGGAACTTCATCCAGATACGTGACGTCCGCGCTTAAGCCGCATTCGGCGCGCAATTTATCGCCAAGATAGTCAATGGACGGATTTTCGATGCCCGAGGTAAAATCGAGAAGAACGCTGTAGTCGCGGAAATCTTCGATGGCCGATGGATCGAGTTCTTCGATGCTTGGAAAATTTTTGTCGTGGAGCTGCGACGTCCAAAAATTTAACGCGCGGACCTGCATCCGGCGTTCGTCGCGAGATATGAATGGTGGCGGCTCTATTGCTGCGTCTTCGTCCTCAAAGAGGGTATAAGCGGGCAAATCAGCATCAAGGTCTGATCCAAACGGTTCAAATCCGCGCAAATTATCCATCTCTTGGTCCTGTCGATGTCGTCCGCCACATGGGCGGCTCTACATTGCAGTCAGATGGTTAAGATGTTGTGAACCGGGACTTGGGCTATTGAAGAACACGCGCAAGGGCGTTTGACCAACCGGCCAGCCGCGCGTCGCGTGCGTGCTTTTCCATATTGGGTATAAAGCGCTGCACGCCGCCGCGCATGACAGCGGCATCTTCCAGCGACTTATAAATTCCGCATCCAACGGCGGCGAGCATTGCGGCGCCAAGTGCCGTTGTTTCGACAAAGGCCGGACGTTCAACATCTATGGCGAGCATGTCGGCGAGGTCTTGCGCCATCCAGTCATTGGCAACCATGCCACCGTCGATGCGCAATTCTGCCCAATCGGCACCGTCCGCAGCAAATGCATTTTTCAGGTCATGGGTCTGGTGGGCCATCGCCTCCAGCGCGGCGCGGGCGACATGCGCCTTGGTCGCCGAGAAACTGAGACCGCTGATGCTGGCCCGCGCATCGGGGCGCCAATGCGGCGCACCGAGGCCGGACAGCGCCGGTACAAGATATACGCCGCCATTGTCCGGAACGCTGCGCGCCAGTGCTTCGGTGTCCGCAGCATGCGCAATAAGCCCCAGATCATCGCGCAGCCACTGGACGAGGCTGCCCGCGACAAATACCGAACCTTCCAGCGCGTAATGCCGCTCACCACCCAATTGATATAAGATCGTCGACAGCAGACGGTTGCGTGATTGGCGCAATGTCGTGCCCGTTTGCGTCAGCACAAACGCGCCCGTGCCAAATGTTGCCTTGGTCTGGCCAACGGCAAAGCAGCCTTGGCCGATCGTGGCGGCTTGTTGGTCCCCCGCCATACCGGCAATGCGGATTGGTCCGCCAAAATGTTCCGGCAATGTCGTGCCAAGATCGCCTGCACAGTCGGTTATTTCGGGCAATATGTCGCGCGGTACGCCGAACAGGTCGGTAAGGCCGTCGTCCCATCCGCCGCTGCCAATTGCCATCAACGCTGTGCGTGATGCGTTGGTTGCATCGGTGATATGGCCGCCACCCGTCAGGCGAAATACAAGATAGCTTTCGACCGTGCCAACCGCGAGATGCGCGCCGGCGTCCTTTAACTGCGGCCAGTTTTCCAAGGCCCAGCCGATTTTGGAGCCAGAGAAATAGGGATCGAGTAACAGGCCGGTTTTGGCCTGAACAACGGGTTCTTCGCCCTGTTCCTTCAACGCCGCGCATATGTCTGCGGTGCGGCGGTCCTGCCATACAATCGCGGGGGCAAGCGGCTTGCCCGTACGCTTGTCCCAGAACACAATGGTCTCGCGTTGGTTGGTGATACCAATGCTCGCAATACGGTCTGCGCCTCCTGCTTTGGCAATGACGGTCTGCGCGCATTCCAGCGTCAGTTTCCAGATTTCCTCGGCATCATGCTCCACCAGGCCAGGTGCCGGATAATGCTGGGTCAGCGGGCGCTGGCAGCTATCCACGGCAGTGCCGTCGGCGGCAAACAGAACGGCGCGGGTCGATGTCGTGCCTTCGTCGATAACAATGATATATTCGCTCATGCCTCAATCGCCGAAAGCCGGCGTCCTTCCTTGCTCCAGATAAATACGGCCCGATTGCCAAAGATGATGCGGTTCACCGTCAATGCGGTCAACACACAGGTCACAAGGACAATAGCCATGACGTCGATATAATGCAGCCAGCCAATTCCCATATGCTGGTAAAATGTTTCGCCTGCATAAAGCGTGTCGGGCACGTACAAAATGAAATTGTGGAACGCATAAAGCGCAACACCCCAAACCAGTCCGGCAATCGCGGCCCGTGCATCCATATTCCGGAACAGCAGCCCGGTAATGAAGGCCGACAGGATCGGCATCGACGACAGGCCGTTGAGCTGCTGCAAAAGGTTGATGATGCTTTTTGCATTTTCGTAGACTGGAACCAGCAGGACCGACGTGACCGTCAGAATGATCGACACAATCGCCGCAAGCCGCCAGTGGTTGGCAACAGGGCGGATGAATTTGTCGTGAAAATCGACCGCGTATAACGCCACCGAACTGTTCAATATAGCGCTGGTATGCGCGATAACGGCGGCCATCATCATGGCGGCAAACGCGCCGGACATCCAACCGGGCAATACATGCGCCACAAGCTTTCCATACGCCGCATCGCCCAAGCTGCCGAACAGCTTATAGGCAACCACGCCCGGAATGACGACGATGGCGGGGATGATGAGGATACGGACGGCGGCGGCGGCGAGCACGCCCTTTTGCGCTTCCTTGACGGTTGGCGCGGTCATCGCTTTTTGGGTGATATTCTGATTGGTCGACCAATAGAATATCTGGATGAAAATCATGCCCGTGAACAATGTGTGGAACGGGATCGGGGAATCGATGCTGCCAATCATCGAGGTGCGTTCGGCCGGCACGGTGGACAGGTCAAACCCGACCGCAGCCAGTGCCAATATGACCACCAAAAACGCAATCGCCAGCACGCCGATGCCCGAATAGGTGTCCATAACCGCGACTGCGCGTAAGCCGCCAGTGATGGTGTACATGGCGGCGATAATCGCCATGGGCGCGGCAAACCAGATCAATGACCAGTCGACACCGAACATCGATTTCAAAAACAGACTGCCCGAATAGAGCGCAGCGGGAAGGTAGATCAGGATATTGCCCAGCAGAAACAGCGCCGAAATCACGGTGCGTATGCTGCCGCCCTTGTACCGGCGTTCCAGCAATTCTGTCACCGTGGTGCAATTGTTGCGGTAATAAATCGGTACAAAAACATAGGCCAAGATCAGCAGGCCAACGAAACCCGAAATCTCCCACCACGCGAGCAGCAGCATCTGGTTGCCGTTCATACCGACCAGTTGTTCGGTCGACAGGTTGGTGAGTGTAATCGACCCTGCGACGAACAGCCAGGTGAGACCGCCACCTGCAAGGAACACCTCTTTGGTGGAACCTGCGTCTTGCGCCCGCTGGGCACCCTTGCCGTGCACTTTCCAGTATGTGAGGATGGCGATGAGCATGGTGAGCGAAACAAATATGCCGATTTGCGCCGCGCTGTTGGTTGTTTCGAACATCCGCCCCCCGATGATTTTCGTTGCAAAGCTGTGCTTTTGCTTTTTTGATAATATGCCGGTTAAACGGCTATATACAAAACACAAAGTAACAAATGGGTCGCGACGGCCAACGGAATTTCTGGGG
>JBILOZ010000015.1:0-23976 GCA_044374245.1 Sphingorhabdus sp.
CGTTGATGAGGGTGAAGCGCAAAAATGACGATAGCCGCGACAACATGGCGTTTGCCTGCTCCGTCTGCTTCAGCAGCACGAGCGTCGATATGCTGTTCAATGTGTTGAACAGGAAATGCGGGTTCAACTGATACCGCAACATCGTCAGCTGCGCACTGGTGGCCTGCGCCTCAAGCCGCATCATCTGATCCGCTTGTTCTTCAGCGCGCACGAAATAATTGATAGCGTAATACAGCGCGGACCAAGCCGCCAACAGCACCGAGTTGATGTAAATCGCGGCGAGCCATAATTGCGCAAAGGGCGTTTCATCCACCCCGTCCCGAATGGTTTGAAGCACCCACACGTCCATATACGCGTAGCCAATCGTGGCCAAGGATACCGCGACGAACGTCAGGCTCCACATAATAAATGGCCGCTGATCAATCAGAAATCGGTAAATAACCGATAACAAAAGCGTGATCGAATAACCCGTGACCGCTGATATCAGGATGGGCACAAGGAAGCTGACGGGCTGCCCCTGGGCAATACCCGACGCAGCGCGCAAAATGACTGCGCCTGCCCATCCAGCTGAATGGAGATTCCAAAACGCGCGATTTTTATCGGCAAAGAAGGGTTTGTCTGTAAGCTCAAGTACCGCCATAAAATCGGTCTAGCCGCATTTTGCGCGCGCATGAAGCACTTGTTTCATCACAGGGACATGATAGGGTTTTGGGGAGAGGATACCAAACATGGACAACCACGAAGACCGCGCAAATTTCCACGACATGTCACAGAGCACGCAAGAAGATTGGCAAATCATCATGCGGCACAATATCCCGTTCTCGCAAAATGGCGGACAACGGATATTGGACCATCTTCGACTGCTCGATGGCGATTTTGGTGGATTCGCGGTGGACCGGTTGACCCATTCGTTGCAAACCGCGACGCGCGCACATCGGGATGGACGGGACGAAGATTATGTCGTCATGGCGCTGCTGCACGACATTGGCGACACACTTGGCGCGGCAAACCACCCAGACATTGCTGCTGCCATATTAAAGCCGTTCGTTTCGGAAAAACTGCACTGGATTGTTCAGAACCACGGCATTTTCCAAGGTCACAACTTCTTCCACCATCTTGGGCTTGATCGTGACATGCGCGAAAAGTTCCGCGGTCATGAATGGTTTGCTGACACCGAAGAATTCATCGACAAATATGACTGCCCATCGTTCGACCCAGAATATGACACGCTGCCATTGGAGTTTTTCGAACCTATGGTCGCGAAGCTGTTCCGCCATCCGCTGAATAGCATTTATAAGCGTGACGCAGAGGCAGTGGCTTAATCACCTCATTTCGGTGGGTGCCCTTATAACGGGGGCCATTCGTGCATATAAATAAGGCTCACCGGACGTTCGCGTGAACGATCCGGCGCTTTGCACGTTGTCCCCTCCACCCCCGAAAGGAAAACATCATGGCAAAGAGCCAAAAGAAATCGAACCGCGAAGTCCGCAAGCCAAAGGCTGAGGCGCCCAAAAAGCAAAATGCGTCGAACCCCTCAACCAAAGGAAACCCCGCCGGATTGCCTCCAACGAAAAGCTAGGGCTTAACGCCCCAATAGCACCCTGGCCTGACCGGCAACCTGTGCCAGCATCGCGGGCGTTGGCATGCCTGCCATGCGGGCACGGTCGACCATCGCCTTGAATGCGCGCACGCGGACGGCGTTGGTTTGCAGCCAATCTTGTGCATCCTCGAGCGGCTTCTTGGCGGCACGGCGGCGCAGGAAATCCAAACGCATCGTTTGGAAATCGCGTGCTAGCCCTGCAACCAGCAGTCGTTCCCACGGGTCATGCGGATCAATCTGCATAGCCGCCCCTTGCGCCCAGCTTAGGCCAAGCGCATCGCCAAGCGTGGTGAACGCACGCGTAAGTGCGGTCACATCACCCTTTTGGGTCGACGACAACGCCGCCAGACCAATAGCACCATCCAACTGCGCCAATTCAACCAGCCGGTCGGCAATTTTGCGTGGTGCACCATTTTCCGTGAGCCGTGCGCCGAAACGTTCCGTCTGAAGCCGGACATCATTGGGCAACAACCCGTCAAGCGCGGCAGACAATTTCTGCACAACGGGGGCATATACGGCGGTCGCAGCACTGACATCGCGGCCTTCATGCGCGTTGCGAATGATGTCCGCCATCTGTGCACGAATTTCAACGGCTGCTTGATTGAATAGCATCAACCGCGTTGCCTCTGGCATCGGTGTCGTATCGATGGCCTGCCACAGCGATGGCAGATCATAGATGCGCTCGGCAATGGCGAACGCCGCCGCAACATCACCAAGGCCGCAGCCTTCTTCCTCAGCAAGTTCAAACGGGTGCAGCATGCCCAGCCGGTTGATCATGCGGTTTGCCAATTTGGTTGCGATGATTTCCTTGCGCAACCGGTGCGACAGAATCGCGCTTTTATGGGCCTTTACCATCGCCTCTGGAAACGCCGCCAGCAGTTCGCTGTCCATTGAGGCATCTTGTGCCAACGGTGCGTCCTCAACACCGTCCTGCGCGGCCAGCTTTGCCGTCGACAGCAGCACGGCCAATTCAGGCCGGGTCAGGCCGCGCCCTTCACTTGCGCGGCGGAACAGTTCCTCGTTCGGGGCGAGCCCCTCAACCGCACGGTCAAGCTTGCCAGAACCTTCGAAAATTTCAATGAGCCGGACATAGGCAGGCAAATCCCCCGCACCGCCGGTTTCAGCAATCGAAAGCGCGAGTGTTTGCAGGCGATTGTCCTCAAGCACCAAATGCGCAACGGCATCGGTCATATCCGCAAGCAGCACGTTGCGCGCAGGCTCCTTCAACTTGCCGGCACGCATTTGCGCATTCAGCGCGATTTTGATGTTCACCTCATTATCCGAACAGTCCACGCCGGCGCTGTTGTCGATGAAGTCGGTGTTGATACGGCCACCGCGCAATGCGTAGCCAATACGCCCCGCCTGCGTGACGCCAAGGTTGGCACCTTCGCCGATGACCATTGCTTGAACGTCCGCGCCATTGACGCGGATCGCATCATTGCCCGGATCACCGACATCCAAATGGCTTTCGCTTCTGTCCTTAATATAGGTGCCGATCCCGCCAAACCACATCAGCTGCACCGGTGCCTTCAATATCGCGGTCATCAATGCAGATGGTTCAATCTCCTTCGCATCAATGCCCAATAATGCTCTGATTTCAGGCGAAATTTTGATCAATTTTTCGGTGCGCGCAAATACGCCGCCACCCTTTGAAATCAGCTTGCTGTCATAATCGAGCCAGCTTGAACGCGGCAGATTGAACAAACGCTGACGTTCTTTCCAACTGACCGCTGGGTCGGGGTCAGGATCAAAAAAGATATGGCGGTGGTCGAATGCGGCAACGACTTTCAGTGTTTTCGAAAGCAGCATTCCGTTGCCAAAAACGTCGCCGGACATGTCACCGACGCCAGCAACCGTGACAGGTTCTTTTTGAACGTCGATACCCATTTCGGCAAAATGGCGCTGGACCGAAAGCCAACCACCCTTGGCGGTGATGCCCATAGCCTTATGGTCATATCCAACCGATCCGCCACTGGCAAAAGCATCGCCCAACCAGAAATTGCACTCAAGCGCGATGGCGTTTGCGGTGTCGGAAAATGTCGCCGTTCCCTTGTCAGCAGCGACAACGAAATAGGGATCATCCCCGTCATGAATGACGACATTGTCGGGATGCACGATACGGTCGTTAACGATGTTGTCGGTTATCGACAGCAAGGTCCGGATGAATATTTTATAGGCTTCGGTGCCTTCGGCAAACCAGGCATCACGGTCGATGCGCATGTCGGGTAGCCGTTTGGGGTAAAAGCCACCCTTGGCACCTGTCGGCACGATCACGGCGTTTTTAACGCGCTGCGCCTTCATCAGGCCGAGAACTTCCGTGCGGAAATCGTCACGCCGGTCTGACCAGCGCAAACCGCCACGCGCCACGGGGCCAGCGCGCAAGTGAATGCCTTCGACCCGCGGCGAATATACGAACACTTCGCGCCAAGGCAGCGGTGCAGGCAGGCCGGGGACTTTCGCGCAATCCAGCTTAAACGCAAGCGCTTCTGCGGCAGCAGCCGAAAAGGCGTTGGTGCGGACCGTGGCCAAGACGATCGCCAAGAAGCGGCGCAATATGCGGTCTTCGTCGATGGCCGATACTGCGGCCAAGTCTGTGTTGATCAACTTCACATATTTGGTGATCTCTTTTTCGCGGTCACCGGAATGGGCTGGGTTATGCCGGACATCGAACAGGGCAATGATCGAACGTGTGACATTGGCGTTTTTGGCCAATGCCGACACCACCGTCGGCATGCCGTAGGTCACACCGGTTTGACGCAAATAGCGATACCATGCCCGCAGCCAAATAACCGATTGCGGATCAAGACCGCCGACCGTCACCAGCTGGTTAAAGACATCATTTTCAAAGCTGCCGTCTAAAACCTGGCTCAGCGCGCCTTCGATAATGTGCGGACGGTTCATCACCGTTGCCACATCGCCGCCGCGCAGCGACAATCGGAAATCATGGATATAATTGCCGTCGCCCAATGCGCTGGGCAATTCTTCCAACACGTCGAAACCGAAATTCTCAAGCGCCGGAACAACATCGCTGAGTGGAAGCGCGCCGCCACCGCTGTAAATTTTGAGCCGAAGATTATCGCCGCCCATGAACAGCCGGGTGACTTTACTATGGTCGCGCTCCATATTGAGCAGGCCAACCATGTCACGCGCGGCTTCTTCGGTAGAATACGCGCTGCGATAATTGGCGGGGAAACCGGCGCCGTAACGCACGAGCATTGCGGCCGCGCGCTTTTCGTCGGTCAGCGACGCGAGAGCCGCTTCCACCGCGGGCTCCCATCCGCGCACCATCAGCTCGACTTTGCCATCAAGCGCCGCCTCGTCGACCTTTTGGTCGCGATCTGGAAGGTCGAGCGTGTAACGCAGCAAGGCGACGCCGCCATCTTCCAGACCAATCGTCCAGCCGAGCAAGCTACCGCCTGTGGCATCTATAAGCATATTCTGGATCTGCTTGCGAATGCCTGTCGAGACATCGTCGCGCGGCAACCAGACGAAAATGTACAAATGTCGGCCAAGCGGCGACCGCAGCGCAATCAGCTTCGGCCGTGGGCGATCCGTGAGCGACATCGCGGTCAGTGTGACCCGCTCCAGATCATCCAATTTTAGCGCAACCAAAAGATCGTGGGGCAGCGCCGTCAGTGCATGTGCCATTGCCTTGCCCGCATGCCCCGAAGGGTCAAAGCCAAACCGGTCCATAAGCGTCGCCAGATGCGTTCTCAGAACGGGTATTGCCTCTGGGGTAGTTGCGAGTGCTGCGCTCGTCCAAAGCCCTGCAGTGACCGCTACGCCCGTAATGCGGTCGCCGGTTACAACGGGAATGACGATTAGATCCAGCTGGACATTACGGTGCACCGTCGAAACCCGGTTGGATTTAAGCACCAGCGGTGCGACGCCGCCGTCTTCAAACCATTTGATCGCAAGGCCAACGCTGTCTTCTGCAAGAACCGGTGCATCGGTCACGCGCGATAGACCAAGGCGGTCGGACCGCGTGCCATCACGGCTGATCTGTTCGTGCGCCAGAACCGTCATATTATTTTTGGAGAACCAACGAAGGAGCGCAGCGCCCTCGCTTTCGGGCAGACTGTCCGCGTCAGCCGACAAAGCCGCCATCATATCGCGCCAGTCGGTAACCGCGCCGCGCACATCGGCCAGAACGGCGGCGAGGTGCATTTCAAGCTGCCGGCGTTCCCGCGCGTCGCCCCGCTCTGTCTCGAGATAGATGAAAGATTCCCGGGCCTGACCGTCCACACGCTTCCGGCCGAGATCGGTGAGCGTCAGGGCATCATCGCGGACGACACTCAACACGGGGTGAATGATGCGTTTGACGGATATGCCATTTGCGGCAACGGCGGCGGAGACCGAATCCACCAAAAATGGCATGTCGTCATTGTTGAGCGCAATCCGCATCATCAAACGGCCCTGCGCATCGGTGAAACTATCGAGCGCGATGGCGGCAGTGCCAGCTTTGCGATGGAGACCCGTTTCAATAGTGAACCGGGCGGCCTCTTCCATTGCCGTGGCGTCAAAGCCTTCATTTTCGCCGGGAAGTGCCGTTTCAGCGAACGCCGAAATCATTGCCTTCAGCAGGCTTTTGTCGAGTTTCCCGGTAGTTTTAGCAATTTTGGCGGCCGCCATGAAATCATCTCCTGAGCCCGCAAGCATGTGGTTAAGTGCCATGTCCAACGACAAAATACGTTGTAATTTTATTACAAAGCTTATGACGCCCTTCGAGCGCTTAAACAAGTCACGTTTGTAACTTGTTGCGACAGACATTACTCCTGTGTAGCGTCGGCAAAAGTTAAAAATATGGGAGGTTTTGCGTGGACAAGCGACTAACATTGTGGATTTTGGTGGGGATGATCCTCGGCGTAGCCGTGGGTTACACGGTCCATGTCAGTTTCGCGCAGGACAGTATGCAGTTCGAATATCTCACCAAGACGTTCAAACTGCTTTCGGATATTTTCCTTAATCTCATCAAGCTTTTGGTCGCGCCGCTGATCCTGTCGACCATCGTAGTCGGTATTGCGCACATGGGTGACAGCAGTGCGCTGGGCAGAATCGGTTTTCGCGCCATCTCGTGGTTCGTCGTCGCCAGCTTCATCTCGATTGGGCTTGGACTGTTGATGGTGAACCTGCTCCAGCCAGGCATCGGTGCGCCGGTCGATACCATCACCAATGCCGCTGCCACGATTGGCGAGGTCAAGAAGCTCGACTTCTGGGATTTCATTCTGTCGATTTTCCCCAAAAATGCGTTCGAAGCGATGGCGACGAACAATATTTTGCAAATTTTGGTGTTCGCATTGTTCGCTGGCATCGCATTGTCCGCTCTGGGCGAAAAAGGTGCGCCGCTCGTTCGTGGTGCCGAAGCCCTTGCCGAAATGATGCTGCAAATCACACATTATGTTATGCGTTATGCACCTGTTGCGGTGTTTGGCGCGCTTGCAGCCGTGGTTTCCAAGAGCGGCCTGGCGATTTTGCTGACCTATCTTGAGCTCGTGGGTGAGTTCTATCTGTCGCTCGCATTGTTGTGGACGATCCTTTTGTCGCTGGGTGCGATTTTCCTCGGGCGCCGCATTTGGACGCTCATTCGTTACATCCGCGAACCCATGCTCATCGCATTCTCGACCGCGTCCAGCGAAGCGGCGTTGCCAAAATTGTTTGAACAGCTTGATCGCTTCGGTGTCCCGCGCCGGATCTCGGGCTTCATGCTGCCATTGGGCTACAGCTTCAACCTTGATGGTTCGATGATGTATATGAGCTTCGCGACCATCTTCATCGCGCAAGCTTATGGTATCGATTTACCTATCGGAACGCAGATCCTGATCCTGCTGACGCTCATGATTTCATCAAAGGGCGTAGCCGCAGTGCCCCGCGCATCGTTGGTGGTCATTACCGGCACGCTGGCGATGTTTGACTTGCCTGTTGAAGGTGTCGCGCTGATCCTCGCGATTGACCAGTTCCTCGACATGGGCCGGACCGCAACCAACGTCGTGGGTAACGCCGTGGCGACGTCCGTCATTACCAAATGGGAAGGCATGCTTGAGGTGGAAGAGCCCGAGTTTGTCGAACCATTGCATGCGCCTGCACACACGGCCGCGCATGGCAAAGCCGGGCTGGACCTTGCCAGCGACATGGTGACTGACAAGCGAAAAACGAAGCTTTAAGCGGGGTGCTTGTGCCCCAGCAAGGTGCCTTTGGCGCCTTGGCTGTCGAGCGTGAAGTCCATATTATGATGCTCTTTGCGCCATCGGCGGGCGACGACACGCTCGCCGGGACGCGCGGCATCATCCAGCAGCACGCGGCCACCGGGACGCAAATGCGGAAATAGGCTTGCCGCGGCACCGCGCACATGCGGATGAAGGGCCCATGGCGGCCCGTCGACGATTAACAGATCGATTTCAGCCGGCACATCGCTCAATTGATACCAATGGCCCGGCCAACCAGCCGGTGGCGGCCCTAATGGCGCATGACGGATGTCGACATCCATATTGTTGTCACGGATCCAATCTTGCGTCGTCGACGCAAAATCCGCGTGCTGGTCAAAGCTGACGATTTTTCCGCCGCCAAATAGCTGCAGTGCCCGCGCCGCGACAAAAGTCGATGCCCCGCAACCCAGCTCAACCACCTGTTGCGGGCGCATTTCTTCGATTGCCGAAACGATGTGCCACAAAAAATGCGTATCTGCTTTCCAGCTGCCCAAATTGGGCAACGCATCCTGCGGCAAATCGAGATACGCGAGCAGTTTCGCCTTATCCTTTTTACGGCCACCATCGAGGCTGCGCAGCAACCATGGCCATTGAATGGCGCCATAAGCCATGACCATGACCCGGTCGCTCAACGACAATGTGAGATCAAGATCGTCGAGGGCCAAGAAAGCCGTGGTTTCACGCGTGGTCATATGGTCCTCCAATGACGCTGTGCCGCCAACAGTCAATCACGCATTTTTCAGACTGCCCGATTTTCCGCACCCTTTGCGATGTTGGGACAATCGATTGTCAAAATCATTGTTTTACGGATGCTTTACAATCTCGAAAATAGTTGAATAACTGCGCATTGGAGAAGGAGAAACGGAATGAATGATCGAACGGCTGTGCGCAGCGGTGGGTTGGCGATCACCAACCCCAAGATAATGCTGTTCGCGCTTCTGCTCGTGTACATTCTGAACTTTCTGGACCGTCAGATTGTCAATATTCTGGCCGAACCTATCAAGGGCGAGCTTGGGCTAAGCGATACACAGCTCGGCTTGCTCGCTGGCCCTGCTTTTGCGGTTTTTTATGCCGTGCTCGGCATACCAATCGCCCGCTATGCGGATAATGCAAAGACCAACCGGGTTTGGCTGATTTCAATATGCCTCGCGGTATGGTCGGGGATGACAGCGATTTGCGGTGTTGCCCAAAACTTCGCGCAACTTGCTCTTGCCCGGATCGGCGTGGGTGTCGGTGAAGCCGGCTGCACGCCCGCTGCACACTCGCTGATCGCAGACAGCGTGCCCGCCGAAAAACGGTCGTCAGCTATCGCCTTTTTTGGGTTGGGCATCCCGATTGGTGGACTGCTTGGCCTCATCATTGGCGGGATCGTCAACGACCAATATGGCTGGCGCATCGCGCTTATGCTGGTTGGTACGCCAGGGATATTGCTGGCGTTTGTGTTGCCATTGCTTATCCGCGATCCACGGCGATGCGCAGATAGCGCGCATTTCAACACCGCGGACACGCCCGTGAAGGCAAAATTGTCGATTAAAGATGCGGTGCGCGAAGTCTTTGCATCCAAGGCCTATTTGTACGTCTTTATCGCCGCATCATTCACCGCCTTCCTCAGCTACGGCAAAGGTCTGTGGACGATCAGCTTCTTCATCCGGTCCCACGGCCTATCAACGACCGAGGCGGGGCTTGCTATGGCAGTCGCGCTTGGCATTTCCGGCATCATCGGCACATGGCTCGGCGGGAAAATGGCCGATGTTTTTGGCAAGCGTGACAAGCGGCATATCTTGACCCTGCCCGCCATCGGCATGGCAATAGCCGCACCGATTTTGTTTGCTGGATATTGGGCCGAAGATTGGCGGATTGCCGTCGCCCTGCTCATTCTGCCGACCATATTGAATTCGGCTTATTACGGCCCTGCTTATGGATGCGTCCAAGGCCTTGTCCGGCTCGAGGCGCGCGCCATTGCGGCATCGCTTGTCGTCTTTGGACAAAATCTCATCGGGCTTGGCATGGGCCCATTGCTGTTCGGCATGCTGTCCGATTGGCTGCAACCCATGGCGGGCGACGAGAGCGTCCGCTGGGTGCTGTATGGTGCAGCCTGGCTTGGGCTGATCCCCGCTTTCTTCTTCTGGCGCGCTAGCTTGCGGCTGAACGCAGAGTTGAAAAGCGGTTAGTCCGCAAACGGATCGCGGACCAAAATCGTGTCTTCACGCTGTGGAGATGTCGATACCAAGGCAACTGGCGTTTCGATCAGTTCCTGAACGCGGGTGATATATTTAATCGCCTGTGCAGGAAGGTCAGCCCAGCTGCGCGCGCCGGCGGTCGTTTCCTGCCAACCGGGCATTTCTTCGTAAATCGGCTCGACTGCGGCCTGCTCTGCGGCATGCGCGGGCAGATAATCATATACCTTGCCGTTCAGGCGATAGCCCGTGCAGATTTTGATCGTGTCAAAACCGTCCAAGACATCAAGCTTCGTCAGCGCAATTCCCGTGACTCCGGACACCGCGCAGCTTTGACGCACAATCACCGCATCAAACCAACCGCAACGGCGTTTCCTGCCCGTTACGGTGCCGAATTCATGACCACGTTCGCCCAGCCGCTGGCCCGTTTCATCTTCCAACTCGGTGGGGAAGGGCCCCGAACCAACCCGCGTGGTATATGCCTTCACAATACCAAGGACAAAACCGGCGGCACTTGGGCCAAGGCCCGAGCCAGCTGCGGCAGTACCCGAAACCGTGTTTGATGATGTCACAAATGGATAGGTGCCATGGTCGACATCCAGCAAAACGCCCTGCGCGCCTTCAAACAATATCCGCGCGCCTGCCTTGCGCACTTGGTTCAAGCGCTTCCACACTGGCTGCGCATATTCGAGAACGAACGGTGCAATTTCCTTAAGGTCAGCAATCAAACGAGCACGGTCTACCGGCGGTTCGCCAAAGCCGGCACGCAGCGCATCATGGTGCGCGCACAAACGGTCCAATTGCGCATCAAGCGCATCCAAATGTGCGAGGTCGCAAACGCGAATGGCGCGGCGGCCAACCTTATCTTCATAAGCAGGGCCAATACCGCGCCCCGTCGTGCCAATCTTGCCCGAACCGGCGGCGGCTTCGCGCAAGCCATCCAAATCACGATGAATGGGCAGAATCAGTGCGCAATTGTCGGCAAGCGCGAAGTTTTCTGTTGTAATTGAAACACCCTGCCCACGCAGCTTCGTCATTTCATCGCGCAACGCCCATGGGTCCAGAACAACGCCGTTTCCGATAATCGACAGCGTGCCCGTCACGATACCCGACGGCAGCAGCGACAATTTATATACATTTTCGCCGACCACCAATGTGTGGCCCGCATTATGTCCGCCCTGAAACCGGACCACTGCATCGGCGCGTTCCGCCAACCAGTCGACAATCTTACCTTTTCCCTCGTCGCCCCATTGAGCGCCAATTACGGTTACATTTGCCATCAGATATTCCCTGTCAAAGCCAGATAGCTCTGGGGCCTTTTTCTGCGCAGGAGCTTTTTCCTGCGAAGGGATTCGCCATGTGCTCCGTTATGATTATGATTGCGCTGCGTCCACCCTAAAGCAACGTGATGGACGATTTCAGACGATAACTGCCTGCCCGTTTGCCCATATATGGGTGCAGCCCAGCACGGCGGCGCTGTCATTATCGTCCAACGCAGCAACGGTAACCCAACCTTCGCTTCGCAATTTCGCGCCGGTGGCTGCATCGGTGCCGAGCGGCAGGAACAGGCGCTGCACATTGCTTTCTTCGGCCAAGTCAATCAACGGATCTGGATACAACGAAAATCCAGTTGCAGCTTCAGACGGGCCATCCGCGCGGTCGATATAATATGTACCGCCACGACCGAGCGCCGCGCTATATCCTTTGGCGAAGATCGTGAAACCGAACCAGCTTTGATATTCAAAGCCATGTCGTTCGGTGGGATCAAGCGTCACATTGGCACGGCCAGCGACCGTTGCGGCGATGCTTTCCAGCGCCTGGATTCGCGATGCAAGTGCACCGCCAGCATCAATCGCACGCAATTTTTCAACCGCCGCATCAAATGGACCGGTCGCCGCGAGCAATGGCAGATAGGCATCCGCGCCCAACACGCTAAGGCCGCCAGCATCCTTCATATCCAGTTCGGAACGCACGGCATCGATTTTATCGGGGGCCAAAGGCAACGCCTTTTCAGCAAGCCGTTCGACCAAGTCAGGGAGGGTAAAATCGATTGTGATGTCTTTAACGCCCGCTGCCTCCAGCGCATCGATAGCGACGCCGACAATTTCGCACGCCGCAGCAACGCTGTCATTGCCGATCAATTCCGCGCCAAGCTGCGTCAATTCGCGCTCTGGTCGCAGCTGCTTTGCCTTCAGACGCAGAACCTGACCATGATAGCACAAACGCAGCGGCCGAGGAGATTCCTGCATCCGCGTTGTTGCAATACGCCCGACCTGAACGGTTATATCGCCACGTAACGCCAGCGTGTGTCCGGAAACAGGGTCGGTAAAACGCAAATGCTGATTACGCGCCGCGCCGCCACTGCGTTCGGCAAGCGCGCTTTCAAATTCGGCGATGGCTGGCGCTACTCTGGCATAGCCATAG
The DNA here is from genome assembly GCA_044374245.1 of Sphingorhabdus sp. Lineage (GTDB taxonomy): Bacteria > Pseudomonadota > Alphaproteobacteria > Sphingomonadales > Sphingomonadaceae > Sphingorhabdus_B. The sequence goes on from JBILOZ010000015.1 coordinate 12,405, forward strand.
CTTGTCAGCACATCGATCATGGCACGCGACACCCGCGCCGCAACCTCCGCTTGGGGAGGAAGTCGGTCGCGGAAGCCTTCGGGCAGCAAGTCGGGCGGAATCTTCATGCGCGTTCTTTACGCGAAAAGTTCTGGCGGGGAAGCCCCGCTTAGAACTTAAGCGCCTTTACTGTCTTCACGCCCGGAAGCGAAGCCAACTGCTTAAGAACAGCCTCTGGAATAGCGGCATCCATCGACAGCAAAAGAACCGCCTCGCCACCTGCACTGCGGCGACCCAAATGGAAGGTGCCGATATTCAAGCCAGCTTCACCCAATGCCGTACCGACACGGCCAATGAAGCCCGGTGCATCTTCGTTGACGATATACAGCATGCTGCCTTCGAGCTCAGCTTCAAGGCTGATACCGAAAATCTCGACAAGCCGCGCTTCGCTATTGGCGAACAATGTGCCCGCAACCGAACGTGGGCCTTGCGCGGTGTTCACCGTGACACGCACCAATGTGTGATAGGCACCCGCCTTGTCATGGCGGACTTCACGGATATCAAATCCGCGCTCTTTTGCCAAAAACGGTGCGTTGACCATGTTCACCGCGTCCGAGAACCGCCGCATGAAACCGGAAAGGACAGCGGCGGTAATTGGCTTGATGTTCAATTCAGCAGCAGCGCCCTCAACCTCAATGGCGATATTATCCAAATTGTCATGTGCAAGCTGGCCAACCAACGAACCCAGCTTTTGCGCCAAGGTCATATACGGCTTTAACTTGGGCGCCTCTTCGGCTGACAGGCTGGGCATATTGAACGCATTGGTCACGCCGCCATTGACGAGATAATCCGCCATCTGTTCCGCAACTTGCAGTGCAACATTGACCTGTGCTTCGTTGGTCGACGCACCCAAATGCGGCGTACAAATGAAGTTTGGCGTGCCAAACAACGACGATTCCTTGGCAGGCTCCGTTGCGAACACGTCTAATGCAGCGCCGCCAACTTGGCCGCTGTCCAACGCTTCTTTCAACGCGGCTTCATCGACCAGGCCACCGCGCGCGCAGTTGATGATGCGCACACCCTTTTTGGTTTTCGCCAGATTTTCTTTGGACAGGATATTGCGCGTCTGATCGGTCAGCGGCGTGTGCAAGGTGATGAAATCAGCCTTAGCCAGCAGCGTGTCCAAGTCGGCCTTCTCCACGCCCATTTCAATGGCGCGCTCCGCCGTCAGGAACGGGTCAAAGGCAACGACCTTCATACGCAGGCCAAGCGCGCGGCTTGCAACGATGGAACCGATATTCCCTGCGCCGATTAGGCCAAGCGTCTTGCCGGTGACTTCAACGCCCATGAAGCCGTTTTTCGGCCAGAGGCCAGCCTGTGTCTGCGCGTTTGCTTCGGGCAATTGGCGTGCCAGAGCGAACATCAATGCAATCGCATGTTCAGCAGTGGTGATCGAGTTGCCGAACGGCGTGTTCATGACGACAACGCCCTTGGCCGAGGCGTTCGGGATATCCACATTGTCAACGCCGATACCGGCACGGCCAATAACCTTCAAATTGGTGGCGGCGTCGAGGATGGCCTTCGTGACCTTGGTTGAGCTGCGAATGGCAAGGCCATCATAATCGCCGATGATGGCGGCGAGCTCTTCAGGGCTTTTGTCGGTAATGACATCAACGTCACAGCCGCGTTCAGCGAAAATCTTCGCGGCGTTGGGATCCATCTTGTCTGAGATAAGTACGCGTGGTTTGGTCATTTTGAAATTCCTATATGTCTTTTTTCGTCATCCCCGACTTAATCGGGGATCCATGTTCTGGACTGCCGCCTTGCGCGGACATGTGCGTTCGCGGATTCCCGCATGCGCGGGAATGGCACGGGTGGGATTTTAAGCTTTGGCTTTCTTATATGCCCAATCGAGCCAAGGGCCGAGCGCTTTAATATCTGCGGTATCGACAGTGGCGCCGCACCAAATACGAAGGCCCGCAGGCGCATCGCGATATCCGGCGATGTCATAAGCCGCATCTTCCGCCTCAAGCAGTGACGCCATTTTCTTGATCATCGCTTCGTCAGCACCCTCAACGGTCAGGCACACCGACGTCGTTGACCGAATGGCAGGATCAGCGGCAAGAAAACCGAGATAGTCGCGTGCCTCAACGATTTTTGCGAGCGCAGCAGCATTGGCGTTACTGCGGTCCATAAGGCCCTGCAAACCACCAACGGTTTTCGCCCACTCAAGCGCGAAGATCACATCTTCCACCGCAAGCATCGATGGCGTGTTAATCGTCTCGCCCTTGAAGATACCTTCGGCGAGTGCGCCTTTCGACATCAAGCGGAAAACTTTTGGAAGCGGCCAAGCCGGGGTGTAATTTTCAAGCCGTTCAACAGCGCGCGGTCCGAGAATGAGCACGCCATGTGCCCCTTCACCGCCGAGCACTTTTTGCCAGCTGAACGTTGTGACATCCAGCTTGTCCCAAGGCATATCATAGGCAAACACAGCCGACGTCGCATCGTTGAAGGTCAGCCCTTCACGGTCATCGGCAATCCAGTCACCATTTGGAACGCGCGCACCTGAAGTCGTGCCGTTCCATGTGAAAACCACGTCGTTGGAAAAATCTACCGCGCTCAGATCAGGAATTTCGCCATATGGCGCATTCATGACGGTCGCATTCAGCTTAAGCTGCTTGTTGACGTCTGTGACCCAGCCCTCGCCAAAGCTTTCCCACGCCATCATCGTGACCGGTCGTGCACCAAGCATGGTCCACATCGCCATTTCGATTGCGCCGGTATCCGAACCGGGGACAATGCCAATGCGGTGCGTGTCAGGGACCTGAAGCACTTCGCGCATCAGGTCTATCGCGAGTTGAAGGCGCGATTTACCGATTTTCGCACGATGCGAACGGCCAAGCGATTCGGTTTGAAGTTTTTCGGGACTCCAGCCTGGCGGTTTCGCACAGGGACCGGAAGAAAAATATGGACGCGCCGGCTTAACGGCGGGGGGTACTATAGTCATGTAAGCTTCTCCTTGCAGAGAGCAGCGCGGCGTTGGGACCGCGTGGCCCGGGGCCGCGTTTAAGCGCAGCCCCGGCTTTGTCAATGACTATCGCAGAATGTTATCAATAACCCTGCTTGCGAAACAATACTTCACCGCGGCGACCAACATATAATTTCTCGAGCGTTACAGGGTGGAAATAGGCTTCGACGCGGTCGCCTTCTGGCGTTGTGCCGTACACTTCATAACAACCACCATCGACCTTTGCCTTGCGGACGGTCCAGCCTTCCTTGGTAAGTTTATCGGTAAGTGCCTGTTGGCTTTTCCAACCCGAAACCGGTCCAGCCTTGCAGGTGATAACGCCGGTTGCCGATGCAGGCACCGATGCAAAAGCAATTGCGGTCGCTGCGGCGAGTGAAAGTGAAGTCAATAAACGCATATTCATGCTCCTTTAAATGCAGATTTACGGGGAAGAAAAAAGCGGGCCGCCACCAGCAACGCCAATGGGGCGAAATGAACGAGCGCTGGGCCTAGATTATTGTGGATGAATATCCAGTGTACCAGAACAAGCACGGCAGCGGGATATACAAGGCGTTGCAGCCGCTTCCATCCCGCTTTCAGCGCGCGCATCGATGCGTCATTGCTCGTCAGCGCGAGCGGGACAAATAACAGCATGGCCGCCCATCCTGTCCAGATGCCCAGCGCGAGAAACTCGGCAATGATGTCGTCAATATTGCCCATATCGATGAGGTAGAAAGCCAGATGGAGCACCGCATAAGCGAACGCTGCGACACCCAGCGCACGGCGGCGCTGGATCAACCAGCTGAGCCACGGGCGCGGTCCCAACAACGACAACAACGGACTTAAAACCATCGCGACAATCATAAAACGCGCAGACCATTCGCCTGTTGGATGCAGCATATCCATCGCGATGCGGTCACCCGCATAGAAGCTACGCAGCATCAATATCGCTGGCAAAGACAGCAATATCCAAAACACCCACTTCTTATTAAGAATGATTCGCAACATGCATTCGCGATAATCGCGCCAGCCACTGTGCGCAACGCGGAAATTGAATCAATATCCACGCCTTTGCCGCCATACGGCTTCCAATTGGTCGATTTGGGGCTGCGCAGCGGTGAGATTTCGCTATTACATCTTACATGGCCGTCGTCACTGCTCCAAGAATTCTGCTTGTCGCGAGCGCGCTGTTGTTGGCGTCTTGCAGCGCGCGTGAGGCCCCGAAAACGACGCGCACGGGTGCAAACGCCTCAACGGAAAATGCACGGCAGTGCATGGCGGGTTTAAAAGAAAAGTCCGTCCGCTTTGCCGGCTTGCCCAACAAAAGTTTCGACGGCGGGTGCCGCACGATCGACACGGTCAAGCTCATGGATTTTGGCACGCCGGCCACCAATTTGGGCGCAATGACGTGCCCGCTGGCCGCCAACTTCACCGATTGGGCACGCTATGCCGTGCGTCCCGCCGCCAAGCAGTATTTGGGCGCTGAGGTCGTCCGTATCGAGACAATGGGCACGTTCAATTGCCGGAACATCTATGGGATGCGTTCGGGCAAATTATCCGAACATGCCTTTGCCAATGCCGTCGATGTCTCGGCGTTCGTTTTGCGTGACGGCCGCCGCGTGTCCGTGCTCACAGGCTGGAACGGATCCAGCGAAGAACGCGCGTTCCTGCGCCGTCTGCACCAGTCCGCCTGCAAACGGTTCGGCACTGTGCTTGGCCCCGATTATAACGCCGCGCATGCAAACCATTTCCACTTGGACATGGCCCGATCAATGCGCAACGGCACATCCTTTTGCCGATGAGGGGCTTTTGCCGATGAGGGGTGGCAGAACACGCCCTAGCACCCTATATACAGGGTAATGACAGACACAAAAATTAACGATCGCCGCTTCTACAAGGCACAACAAGAAGCCGACTTTGCTGAACAGCAACTCTCCACCCCGCAAACGCAAAGCAAGTCATACCGGCTCGCATTTCAGGACACCGACTTCCTGTTGCGTGAAGATTTGCGCCCCGTCCGTTTCCAGCTGGAACTGCTCAAGACCGAAATGCTGCTGGACGAGGCTAACATCGGATCCATGTTGGTCATCTACGGCTCTGCGCGCATTCCCGAAGCCGATGCTGCAGATGCCTTGATCGCGGCCGCAACCGATGAGCGGTCGAAAATCATCGCCGAGCGCATGAAGGAAAAGGCGCGTTTCTACGACGAATCCCGTCATCTTGCGCAACTGGCGGGACAGGCCAATGTGACGGACGAAGAAGGTCGACGCCACTTCGTGGTATGTTCGGGCGGTGGCCCATCCATCATGGAGGCCGCCAACCGCGGCGCGCATGACGTAGGCGCGGAATCCGTTGGCCTAAATATCGTGCTGCCGCATGAACAGGCGCCAAATCTGTTTGTGACGCCGCGATTGAGTTTCCAGTTCCACTATTTCGCGTTGCGCAAAATGCACTTCTTGCTGCGCGCACGTGCCGTTGCGGTGTTCCCCGGTGGCTTTGGAACGTTCGACGAATTCTTCGAGCTGCTCACGCTTGTCCAAACCGGCAAGATCAAAAAGATGCCGATCCTGCTATTTGGTCGCGCATTCTGGAATCGTGTTGTGAACTTTGAGGAGCTAATGCTCGAGGGCGTCATCAGCCCACGTGATCTGGAACTCTTCCAGTTTGTAGAAACCGCAGAAGAAGCATGGAATGCTATCTGCGATTTCTACGAAGTCTCAAACTGATTTGATATAATTACTTTGCAGCAGGTGCCGCTGGCGCTGCTGCATCAGCCGCTGGCGCAGCAGCTGCTTCACCGGTTGATGCATCAGCCGCAGGTGCTGCAGCATCGGCTGCTGGTGGCGGTGGCAACGGCAGGTTTGAACCCTGCGCATTGAGATACGCGATCAAATTTGCGCGTTCTTCGGGGTTACCCAAGCCAGCGAAAGTCATCTTCGTGCCGGGCGCATATTTCTTAGGGTTGGCAAGCCACTTGTCCATGCCTTCAAAGTCCCAGTTGCCGGGAACGCTTTTCAGCGCGTCCGAATAGGAAAAGCCTGCAACATGGCCGTGCGGTTTACCCATCGCAGCCCAAAGATTTGGGCCAATGCCATTTGGTCCGCCTTGCGCAATGGTATGGCAAGCTGCGCATTTTTTGAAAACCGCTTCGCCCTTTGCAACATCCGCAGTGGCAAGCAATGTTGCAATCGGCACAGCCGCGGCACCACCGGCTTCGCCGCCAGCTTCCGCTGCAACTGCAAAACCTTCTTTTTCAGGCGCTTCACCGTGGAAGTACATGCCCGATACGATGCTTAGTCCGAGCGCGACGATGCCGCCTGCCAAAACCCAGCCTGCAATTGTGTTACTACGATCATCCATTGGTTATCAGCCCTGAAATGCGGTTTTAAGCCGGCGTCGGTCTGACGGCCGGATTCTCAAGCCCCTCTAATAGTGTCAGTAAGGCCGTGCAAGTGTCCAATTCCAGACTTGCCGGATAAGTTTGGCTATCCTATCGCGATAGCCATATGAACAGTTACCCCGCACCCGCACTCGCACTTGTCAGAACCATGGCTTTAGCTGCGCATGAACAGCCTACAAAAGCGATTGCCTTTCAAGGTGCGCCCGGCGCAAATTCCCATCTTGCCGCGTTGGAATATGATGCGGATTGCTTGCCCCTGCCCTGTTTCTCGTTCGAAGATGCCATTGACGCCGTGAAAGACGGGTCTGCGGCCAGGGCGATTATTCCAATTGAGAATTCACTGCACGGTCGCGTGGCGGACATCCATTTTCTTCTGCCGGAATCTGGCCTTAGCATCATCGCCGAACATTTCATGCCGATCCGCCATTGCCTAATGGCGAAATCCGCCGATGCGGAATTGAAAACAGCCATGAGCCACCCGCAGGCACTTGGCCAATGCCGCCATTATCTGCGTTCGCATGGTATTATTCCCGTTGCTTATGCAGACACGGCCGCTGCGGCGGCTTTTGTTGCGGCCAATGATGACGCTTCCGCTGCTGCCATAGCGCCGCCAATCGCCGCAGAGCTATATGGCCTTGTCCCGATCAACGACGGGGTTCAGGATGATGCGAGCAATACCACGCGATTTGTCGTGTTGTCGCGTGAACCCGTGAGCAACACCGGGGTAACGGGGACATTGATGACAACGCTCATCTTTGAAGTGAAGAACGTCCCTGCAGCTTTATATAAGGCGATGGGCGGCTTTGCGACCAATGGCGTCAATATGACGAAGCTGGAAAGCTATCAAAACGGCGCAAGCTTTGCCGCGACCGAATTTTTTGCGGATATCGAAGGCGCGCCGGGTGACCCAGCCGTTGACCGCGCGTTGGATGAACTGCGCTTTCATTGCAACTCGGTCCGCTTGCTCGGTACATATGTGCAAACCCGCAATCGCGGCTGAACGCGCCTAACTGCCCAGCCCGTCGGTGCCGTCACCTTTGAGCAAGAAGAAGACGACAAAAGCGCAAAGGCACAGGGCGGTGGCGCCTTAGTGTGCCGCACCCCAGCTTGGCCCTGTCCCGATTTCGATACCGAGCGGGACGGTGAGCTTTACCAAAGGTTCGGCCGCGCCTGCCATAATCGCGCGGATGACGTCGCTTGCGGCGGCGACATCCGCCTCGGGCAGTTCAAAGACGAGTTCGTCATGCACCTGAAGCAACATCTTCACATGGCCTAAGCCAGCGGCTTTCAACGCGGGCCCCATTTGCACCATCGCGCGTTTGATGATGTCAGCGCTTGTCCCCTGAATCGGCGCGTTGATCGCAGCGCGTTCACTGCCCTGCCGTTCTGCCTGATTGGGGGATGTGATGCGCGGAAACCATGTTTTCCGGCCGAACAACGTCGTCGAGTGCCCGCATTCGCGGACCGTTGCCATTGTTTCCTGAATATAATTTGAAATGCCGGGGAAGCGTTTGAAGTAGGCGTCGATAAGCGCCTGCGCTTCTTCAGGGGTGGATTCCAAGCGCTTTGAAAGACCCCAGCGGGAAATGCCGTACAGGATCGAAAAGTTGATGGTCTTGGCCCGGCCACGTGTGTCGCGGTTTACTTCGCCGAACAGTTCCAATGCGGTGCGCGCATGAATGTCTTCGCCCTTTTCAAAGGCATCGCGCAGTGGCTCTACATCTGCGAAATGCGCCGCAAGCCGAAGCTCGATCTGGCTATAGTCAGCAGACAGGATCACATTGCCGGGTTCGGCCACAAAAGCATCCCTGATCTGACGACCGGTTTCGGTACGAATGGGGATATTCTGCAAGTTCGGATCGGTCGATGACAGCCGCCCGGTTTGCGCGCCGACGAGACTGTAGCTTGTGTGCACACGGCCCGTTTTCGGGTCAATCTGCTGCTGCAGGCTGTCGGTATAGGTTGATTTCAGCTTCGCCAATTGCCGCCAATCGAGAACCTTGCGTGCGATATCGATGCCCTGCCCCGCCAGATCTTCCAGCACGGTCACGTCGGTCGAATATTGCCCCGACTTACCCTTTTTGCCGCCCTTATATCCCATTTTTCCAAACAGGATTTCGCCAAGCTGCTGTGGGCTGCCGATCGTAAACGGCTGTCCGGCAAGGCCGTGAATTTCCTTTTCGAGCAGTTCCATTTGCGCGGCGAATTCAGACGACAATCGCGCCAGCACGGCCCGGTCGACTTTGATGCCTAAGCATTCCATCTGCGACAGGACAGGCACGAGCGGGCGGTCTACCAGTTCATAGACGCTGGTCGCCTTTTCAGTGCTCATCCGTAACTTTAGATGATGCCAAAGCCGCAGGGTCACATCGGCATCTTCCGCCGCATAACAAGTCGCATCAGACAGCGGGACGGCGGCAAAACCAATCTGGCTTTTGCCCGTTCCGGTGACGCTTTTATAAGAGATGCATTCATGCCCCAAATGCGTTTTGGCGAGCTCATCCATGCCATGCAGTTGGCGGCCTGCATCCAAGGCGAAGCTCATGACCATCGTGTCATCATAGGGCGTTATGTGGACATCATGCCGCGCCAATACCGACATGTCATATTTCAGATTCTGGCCAATTTTCAGCACGCTGGGATCGCTGAGCAGTGGGCGCAACCGTTGCAAAGCTATGTTCATTTCTATCTGAACCGGCTTTTCCGCGAACATATCTGTTCCGCCATGTGCCAACGGGACATAACATGCCTCCCCCGGAGCGACCGCTAGGCTGAAGCCCACAAGATTGGCGCTCGCGGCTTGCAAGCTGTCTGTTTCGGTGTCGAAACCCAACGTCCCTGTTTCACGGGCGCGGGAAATCCAATGATCCAGCCGAGCAACATCGGTCACACATTCATATGTCGACACATCAATTTTGGGCATGGGGGGCGGCAACGCGGCTGTCCCCGCTGTCGGCGCGGATACCGGGCCATCGGGTTTGCTCGCTGCCTTGGGGTTGCCCGCGATCGCCTTATTGGCAGCAGCGGTATTTGCGACATGGCCGATACGCTTCAAAAGCGAGTTGAACCCGTGATGCTCCAAAAATGCGGCGAGTGGCTCTTCGGGGATTGTCCCCAACGTCATGTCTTCAATCGCAATGGGCAGTGGGCAATCTTCTTTCAAAGTCACCAGCACTTTTGATAGGCGCGCCTTGTCCGCATGCTCAATCAAATTATCGCGCATTTTGGACGGCTTCATAGAAGGTGCAGCGGCCAAGACGCTTTCGAGGTCACCAAATTCCTGAATAAGCTTGGTTGCGGTCTTTGGTCCGACGCCGGGGACGCCCGGCACATTGTCGACGCTATCGCCCATCAGCGCCAGCACATCGCCAACCCGTTCGGGCTCGACACCAAATTTTTCGTATACTTCCTCGGCGCGGATGCGTTCGTTTTTCATCGTGTCGAACATGTCGATGCACGGTTCCACCAACTGCATCAGGTCCTTGTCGCTGCTGACGATGGTTACATGCCAGCCGGCGGCGCAAGCGGCGCGCGCATAGCTTGCGATCATGTCATCGGCCTCGACATCATCTTCTTCGACCAACGGCAAAGAGAATGCCCGTGTTGCATCCCGGATCATCGGGAATTGTGGTCTTAAATCCTCCGGTGGGTCGGGCCTGTGCGCCTTATATTGGTCATAGATCCGGTTGCGGAATGACTGGCTCGATTTATCGAGGACCACAGCCATATGCGTTGGACCATCCGCTTGGTTTAGGTCGTCCGCCAGCTTCCACAGCATGGTCGTGTAGCCATATACCGCACCGACCGGCTCGCCATGTTTATTGGTGAGCGGCGGCAGCCGGTGATAGGCCCGGAAAATATAGGCGGAGCCATCGACGAGATAGAGATGCTTTTGGTCTGACATGGCGGAGCGATAGCAGCCCGTTTTGGCCAAGTCTTTTCCTAATTTGCAGCGGACGTGTCGCTACCCATATTGCAGGCCATCGCGGTGGAACTACGCGCGCGACTTGCGCCACAAAAGAAGGCCGCTGGCGATAATGATCGCGGACCCGGCAAGCGATGTCATATCTGGCCAATCGCCAAAAACCAATATGCCGAGCGTGAGTGCCATCAACAACTGGACATATGTCATCGGCGCGATGTCCGCGGCCGAAGCGCGGGTCGTTGCCATAAAGATCAGCCAGTGCGCAAAGCTAGCGGTGACCGCAACGACGCCACAGCGCGCCACGATGGTCCAGTCCGGCATGCCGATATGCAATGTCGCAACGCCCGAAAAATGACCCAAAATCGCTGCGGTCAGGATGAATGGCACCGCAAGTGACGCGACCAGAAATTGCATCAAAATCGGTGTCCCTGCCCCAGCCACGGCGCGATTACCAATCATCAAAAGTGCCATCGACATGGCCGCTGCAAGGGGCAACAAAGCAACCCAACCCAGTTCCGCAACATTGGGCCGCATGATGAGAAGAACGCCGCCAAACGCAATAAATGTCGCCATCCATTTGGTCGCATTCGTCCGTTCGTGCAGAAAAATGGCGCTCAAGACCGCCGTGATCATCGGGCTTGTAAAACCAATTGCCGTAGCCTCAGCCAAGGGCATGACGAAGATCGACAAAAAGAAACAGATCGTTGCCATGGCCACTGCAAATCCGCGCAGGATCTGAACTTTGGGCATGGGCAAAGCAAATCCCTGCCTGCCTTCCTTGAGATAAAGCAACGTACCCAAGCCCAGCGCACCGATCGAATAGCGCAGCGCCGCCACGGCAGTACCGGGCCAGGCACCGGCAATCGATTTGATGACCGCATCGCCCAAGGACAACAGAGCAAAGCCGCAAACGGCATATAAAAGACCCGATCGGGCCGACGATGCATGCACTGGATTTCCTTCGATTACCGCGTTCTCTTAAAAGTGTTTGCCATGAATGCAAAGCGGCAGAAATCTTTGTCGGGCAACCCAAGAAAAGCAAACTGTTACCGATTTATTTACCATTTGTCGGTAGCCAGAAACCCTTAGTCCATAGAATATCGGAGCGGGATAACGTGAGCGCATTTGGGAAGAAACCAGGCTTGTCTTTAGGGCGCTCATCATTTGGCGTGGCGCGCCCCATGACCGGCGGTGGGCCCTCGATTGCGCAACAGCCAGATGACGCGCCAACGACGGGCGGTGGCGAACAATTTCCACCCAT
>JBILOZ010000108.1:0-7063 GCA_044374245.1 Sphingorhabdus sp.
CTCGTCAATCATGCGGGCATTTTTGACCTCCGCGCGATGGCCTATGAAACCGAAGAATTATGGTTCGACCAATGGGATAATGGCGGGCCATGGACAACGCGGACCGATGCCGAAAAATGGAACCCTGTGAACCATGTCGCCAAATGGAAAACACCGACTTTGGTCATCCATGGCGAGAAGGATTATCGCATTCCGTATTCGCAAAGTCTGGCCGCCTTCACCGCATTGCAGCAGCAGGGCGTAGAATCGAAGCTGTTGGTATTTCCCGATGAAAACCATTGGGTGCTGAAACCGAAAAATTCGATCCAGTGGCACCAGACTGTGTTCGCGTGGCTGGCCAAGCATTTGAAGGGTGCGAAGTAACGGGCGCAGCACCAATCAGCGGCGGGTGCGGCGTCATTGCGGCGGCGCTTTTTATGGGCTGTTCACGCACATGTCGTGTGGTGAGGGTTTCCCTTTCCGGTAAGGCTCGTTAAGGCACGAACCTATGACTATCGACAAGACTTTCGACCCCGCCGCAATTGAAGCAAAATGGTACGCCCATTGGGAATCCACTGGCGCGTTCCGTCCCGAACGGCCCGATGCAGAGCCCTATACAATCGTGAACCCGCCGCCAAATGTGACGGGCTCGCTGCACATTGGCCATGCGCTCGACAATACGTTGCAGGATATCCTCATCCGCCATGCGCGTTTGCAGGGCAAGGATGCACTGTGGGTGGTCGGAACCGACCATGCGGGCATCGCCACGCAAATGGTGGTCGAACGGCAATTAAACGCGCGCCAGCAAAAGCGCACCGATTTCACCCGCGACGAATTCATTGCCAAGGTGTGGGAATGGAAAGAGGAAAGCGGCGGCGAAATTACCGGCCAGCTGCGCCGGCTTGGCTGCTCGATGGATTGGGAAAATGAACGCTTCACAATGGATGAGGGCTTTTCAAAAGCGGTCATCAAAGTGTTCGTTGAACTGTACAATCAAGGTCTGCTGTACCGCGACAAGCGCCTCGTCAATTGGGACCCCGGCCTGAAAACTGCGATCTCCGACCTTGAGGTGGAAACCCGTGAAATCAACGGCAAGTTCTGGCACTTCAAATATCCGCTCGAAGATGGCAGCGGATTTATCTCCGTCGCGACGACGCGGCCCGAAACGATGCTCGCCGATATGGCGGTGGCCGTAAACCCTTCGGATGAACGTTATGCGCATCTGGTGGGCAAAAATGTCCGCCTGCCGATCACCGGCCGCTTGATACCGATTGTCGCCGACGAACATGCCGATCCAGAATTGGGTTCGGGCGCAGTCAAGGTAACGCCGGGGCATGATTTCAATGACTTTGAAGTGGGCAAGCGCGCCGGATTCAAAGCCAGTGAGATGCTCAACATGCTCGATGCTGCGGCAAAAGTTGTGCAGACATCCGACGGCCGGATTCCTGCCGAATTTTTTGAAACCATTGAAGACGGTGAATTTACTATTCGCTGCGGTGTCGACCGCTTTGAGGCTCGAAAGCGTGTTGTTTCCATGATGGAAGCTGAAGGGCTACTCGAACGCATCGAAGACCGCGTTATTCAGACGCCCTTTGGCGACCGTTCGGGCCAAGTGATTGAACCATGGTTGACCGACCAATGGTATGTCGACGCAGAAACATTGGCCAAGCCCGCAATCGAAGCGGTGCGTTCGGGCGCAATCGATATTGTCCCGAAATCTTGGGAAAAAACATATTTCAACTGGATGGAAAATATCCAGCCATGGTGCGTGTCGCGCCAATTATGGTGGGGCCACCAGATCCCCGCGTGGCATTCCGAAGCGGGTACCTATCGAACCAAGAGCGGTCAGGCGATAGCCATAAACTCGATGGCCTTTGTGGCAGAATCCGAAGCCGAAGCACTTGCTTTAGCTCAAGCGCATTATGGACCAGAGCTTGATGTTCGCATCGGCAATGTTGCAAATATGGAAACATCTGAGCACACGATCAATATCTCTCGCGATCCGGACGTGCTCGACACATGGTTCTCATCCGCGCTTTGGCCATTTGGCACATTGGGTTGGCCCGACCAGACGAGCGAACTCGACCGCCATTATCCCAATGACGTGCTCGTGTCCGGTTTCGACATATTGTTCTTCTGGGACGCGCGCATGGCGATGCAGGGCATTCACTTCATGAAAGAAGTGCCGTGGAAGACGCTGTATCTGCACGGCCTCGTCCGCGCCGCAGACGGTAGCAAAATGTCGAAGTCCAAGGGCAATACCGTCGATCCGCTTGGCCTGATTGACCAATATGGTGCCGATGCCTTGCGCTTCTTCATGGCCGCCATGGAATGCCAGGGCCGCGACATCAAAATGGATGAAAGCCGCGTCGCCGGTTATCGCAACTTTGCGACCAAGCTTTGGAATGCGGCGCGCTTTGCCCAGTCCAACGGCATCAGCGGATCGCACAGCATCCACGCCCCCAAAGCCGAGCTCGCGGTTAACCGCTGGATTATCGGCGAGGTGGTTGGCACCGTCGAAAAGCTGAACAAGGCCTTCGCCGAATTCCGCTTCGATGGCATGGCGGATGTGATTTATCACATGGTCTTTGACCAGTTCTGCGATTGGTATCTCGAACTTATCAAGCCCGCTTTTGTCGATGGTGAAAAGGGCGAGATGGATGCTGAATCCAAAATCGTCGCTGGCTGGGTGCTCGACCAAATTTTGGTCATGCTGCATCCGTTCATGCCGTTCATCACCGAAGAATTGTGGCACGCCTTGGGTGATCGCCCTTACGACATCATCCATGCCAAATGGCCCGAGCCGAACGCAACGGTTGACGCAGACGCCGTTCGTGAAATCGACTGGGTGATTGACACGATCAGCAAGACGCGTTCGTTCAAGGCAGAGCTGAACATTCCACCTGGCGCGCGTTTGGCCGCGAATATTGCCGACCCGCAGCCATCGACGATCGCAATCATCGAACGGCAGGCCGCGGCGCTATCGCGCTTGGGCCGCATCGACAGCTTTGCTTTTACGCCTGTCGAGACCCACAATGTCGCGCAGATCGTGGTTGGTGGCGATACGGTCGTCTATGCCCTCGACGGCATCATCGATCTCGATGCCGAACGCAGCCGGATCACCAAAGCTATCGAAGCCGCTGCCAAGGAGCGTGATGCGCTTGCAGGGCGTTTGTCCAACGCGGCCTTTGTTGAAAAGGCAAAACCCGAGGCCGTGGAAAAGGCACGCGCCGATCACGCAGAAAAGGCTGCCGAGGCCGAGCGGCTGACGGCGGCATTGGCACGACTGGGGTGAGCGGCGCACCCGCGCATCAACGCGACCTGACGGTTGGTCCGGTTGCCAAAACATTGTTCCTGTTTGCGCTGCCTTCGCTTGGCGTGAACATTCTCCAGTCGATTAACAATTCGGTCAATTCGGTTTGGATCGGAAAGTTTCTGGGCGAAGAGGCGCTGGCGGCGTCGGCGAACGCTGGGCTCATCATGTTCTTGATGTTCTCCACCTTGTTCGGTTTCACCATGGCGACAACCATATTGATCGGCCAGAATATGGGCCGCCGCGATATTGAATCTGTGCGCCGGATCATGGGAACCGCAATCACCGTCTTTTTCGCTGCGGGCTTATTGTTCGCAGCGGCAGGCTGGATTTTCGCGCCGCACATGCTGCGGCTCATGTCGACGCCTGAGACGGTGTATCCGCTCGCGCTTGCCTATCTGCGCGTGATTTTCCTGACGATGCCCACGTCATTTGTCATGGTGCTTATATCATCATCGCTGCGCGGCGTCGGTGATTCCGTCACGCCGTTTTGGAATACGGTCTTGAATGTCGTGCTCGACATCATCCTCAACCCGGTGTTCATTCTTGGCTTTGGTCCAATCCCCGCAATGGGCATCGCCGGGTCTGCTCTCGCGACAATCGTTGCCGGAATCATCAGCCTCGGCCTGCTGCTGCGTAAGGTCTATGCGCTTGACCTGACCATTCGTCTGCGCGGGGCTGAACTCAAATGGGTGCGGCCTGACGCCCGCTTTCTGAAACCGATAGCCCGTATGGGTCTGCCCACGGGCTTGTCGATGATTATCATGTCGGGTTCTGCGGTCGTGATGATTGGCCTCGTGAATCGCGAAGGCGTGGACACCACTGCTGCATTCGGCGTGATGAACCAGCTGTGGAGCTATGTGCAAATGCCCGCGGTGGCTGTCGGTGGCGCGGTCAGCGCCATGGTTGCGCAAAATATCGGTGCGAACAAATGGGATCGCGTCGGTCGCATCGTTTGGTCGGGCATCGGCATTAACCTGCTGATGTCGGGCGTGTTGATTTTGCTGATGACCTTGTTTGCAACGCCGTTGCTTCAGTTGTTCCTGCCCATCGGCAGTCCAGCAATCGACATCGCGATCCACATCAACCATATCATTGGCTGGAGCTTTATATTGATGGGTGTGTCGGTCGTTGTGACCTTCGCAGTGCGGGCAAATGGGGCCGTGGTCGCGCCGTTGCTCATCCTGATATTCAGCGCCGTCATCGTTCGCTTCACTATCGGATTTACCCTTCATGACCGATTTGGCGCGGACGCTATTTGGGCGGCTTTCATCGCGACATCCATCGCCTCTTGTGTGTTGTCGATCGCTTATTATCTGAACGGTAGCTGGAAAAAGGCGAAGGCGATGCCGACAATGGATGCGTCCCCCTTACAAACGGCGCCGGAATAAAATGGCTGTTCGACACACGCAGGAAATCGGCACGTCGGCATTGGCCGAGCGACCGCTGCGTCTTCTGATCACACTCTGCGCGTTTCTGTTGGCGCTAATGTTGGCCTTTGGCGGGGCATATGCCCAGACGCCCGCCAACGCATCGCCGCAAAATGTGCGCGCATCGATAGATATCGAAACCAATCGCCCCGCACCCGGCGACGTTGTGACTGTCGCCATTGTCATGGACCCCAAATCCGGCTGGCATGATTATTGGTTAAACCCCGGTGATGCAGGCACCCCGCTTGAGCTCGCATGGCAATTACCACGCGGTGTGACTGCAGGATCGGTGCGTGCACCGGTGCCCGAGACGCTGATCGTCAGCGGGTTTATGAACCATATCTACAAGGCAAAGCATGCCTTTCTGGTGGACGTCAAAATACCCAAAGACGCGCAGCCGGGCCAACGCCTGAACGTCACAGTGGATGCCCGCTGGTCGGCCTGTTCCGACTTGGTTTGCGTTCCGGAGAATGCGACATTGTCCGTGCCATGGACGGTCGGGTCAGGCACCATATCCAATGCTGACCGCGCGCGCTTTGACCAATGGCGCAGCGCGCTGCAGGTGCCGCTTGACCGTTCGGCGCTGTACCAAATTGACGGCAAGCGCATTGATATCGCCATCCCTTATCCGCGCAGTGCCAAGGCTGAGCGCGTCTGGTTCTTCGCGCAGACCGAAAAACTGTTCCGTTATGCAGCACCGCAAAGCGCGCGCCGGGTCGGTGACTGGCTGGTGGTCAGCGGCGAGGTGAAAGAGGGCTTTGACGGGCAAATTGATGGTTTGCTCCGTTTCAATGACGCGCAAGGGCTTGAGGTGCGCGCTACGCCCGGCGCGGTGCCATCGGGCGGGGCTGCAGTGTCTGTTTTGGGCGAAGGTGCGCCTGCCGATGGCCAACAACCGCCGCTTGGCTTCGGGTGGATATTGGCATTCTCCGTGCTTGGTGGCTTGCTGCTGAATCTCATGCCCTGCGTCTTTCCTATATTGGGGCTCAAGGCGCTGAGCCTTGCCAAAATGGGCGGCGATGAAGGCGAAGCCCGCCGCGATGCGGTGGCCTACACGGTCGGCATCATTGTCAGCTGCCTCATTCTCGGCGGCATCATGCTGGCCTTGCGCGCTGCCGGTGAAGAAGTGGGTTGGGCATTTCAGTTGCAGGACCCTGCGGTCGTGCTGATCCTCTTGCTGCTGATGGTCGCGGTCACCGCAAATCTGGCGGGCATGTTTGAGGTTGGCGGCATTGGTGCGGGCGAAAAGCTGACGCGGCAGGGGGGCCTGTCTGGCTCGTTCTGGACAGGCGTGCTTGCCGCAGTCGTCGCGACACCATGCACCGGGCCGTTCATGGCCGCCGCAATGGGCGCCGCGCTTTTGCTGCCCACCGGTTTGGCATTGCTGATTTTTGCCGGACTTGGATTTGGTCTGGCCCTACCCTTCCTCGCGATTGCGTTCATCCCTGCCTTACGCAAGCGGATGCCGCGGCCCGGGCCATGGATGGTGCGGTTCCGTCAGTGGATGGCGCTGCCCATGGCGCTGACATCATTGGCATTGCTGTGGCTGACATATCAACTGGCTGGATTTACCGGTTTGATGATCGGCGGCGCGGCAGCGCTGATGGTCCTCGTGCGGTTGTTTGAGCTTGGCCGGAAACAGAAAGAGGGGTCGCCCTATAAATTGGTGGTGATGTCCTTGTTCGGAATCGCTATCGCCGCCGCACTGATAATCGGCAAAGTGACGATTGCGCCTGCGGGCACGGCGTCTAAGGCCGGCAGCATAACTTTTAACGAAGCCCGCCTGAGCACGCTGCGCTCCGAGGGCAAGCCGGTGTTCCTCTATTTCACCGCTGACTGGTGTGTCACCTGCAAGGTCAATGAGCAGGCAGCAATTGACCGGACGGAGACCACCGACGCATTTCGCAACGCGGGTATGACCGTGATGGTGGGCGACTATACGCGCCGAGACCCCGACATTACCCGCTATCTCGCAAAATATGGGCGCTCGGGCGTCCCATTATATCTGTACTTCCCGCGGAAGGGAGAGGCGCAGATACTGCCGCAGATATTGACGGTCGATGACCTGACGGCGCTCACGAAATAGATCAGATCAGGATCCTTTGGGCGCTTGGCCGTGTCTCGAGAGCCACTGTCGCCAACAAAAGCGGATAATCCGGCGCTAAGGCCTTTATCTGTTAGCGATTTGGCTGTAATGGCGCTGCATAACATCACAAGGAGTATCGACTATCGCCACCCCGCCGACCCGGCGCGCAATGACCCCACCTGTTAAAAGTGGTCCGCGCTACAATAATCTCATCACAGCTGAAAAAGTACGAGTCATTGATGATGACGGCGAAAA
>JBILOZ010000109.1:0-6778 GCA_044374245.1 Sphingorhabdus sp.
AGGAATTGTTAAGTTTTTCAATGGTCAAAAGGGCTTTGGCTTCATTCAGGTCGATGGTCGTCCCGATGATGTGTTCGTACACATCAGCGCGGTTGAGCAAGCTGGCCTGACCGGTCTTGCTGAAGGCCAGCCGCTCGAATTCTCGCTCGTTGAGCGTGGCGGCAAGGTTTCGGCAACGGACCTCGTCATCGATGGTGAGCCAATGGAAGTGACCGAGCGCGCACCGCGTCCGGACCGTCCAGCATTTGATCGTGACCGCGCTCCGCGTGGCGATGACCGTGGTGGCTTCCGCGGTGGTGACCGTGATTCGGCACCACGTGGTCCGCAGCGCGAATCGACTGGCGAACGTGCCAATGGAACCGTCAAATTCTTCAACGACATGAAGGGTTTTGGTTTTGTGCAGCGTGATGATGGCGGCGAAGATGTGTTTGTGCACATTTCTGCGCTTGAGCGTTCGGGCATGGGTCAAGTGACTCAGGGCGACCGTTTGGCGTTTGACATCGAAATCGATCGTCGCGGCAAATATTCGGCCACAAACTTGGGCCCGCTTTCCGAATAAGCGCGCTTTAGAATTTCAAAAAGGCGGGTGAAGCACAACGCTTCGCCCGCCTTTTTTGTCTCTATCATGCCTTGCCGATTGTCGCGGCCAGGAACCAGGCGCGCTGTTCGGCCTGGTCCGTCCAGTCGTCCAGCAGGCCATCGGTCGCATTGTCGCCGGCTTTATCCGCAAGGTCCTTTGCGTCTTTCAATGCCTTAATCAGCGTTTCATTATCGGCATGCAGTTCCTTCAGCATCTTGGGTGCATCAGTCGACGTCGAATCATGGTCATTGATCCGCTGCTTGGCGGCGATCGCGCCAATGGACGTCAGCGTGTCCTGACCCAGCTTGCGCACGCGTTCGGCAACAAGGTCGGTCGTTGCGATCAATTCCGTCGCCTGCTCATCAAACAGGAGATGATATTCGCGAAAATGCGGACCGGTTACATGCCAATGGAAATTCTTGGTCTTGAGGTAGAGTGCATAATAATCGGCCAGCAGGCCATTCAACGCATCGGCCAGTGCTTTTTTGCTATTGTCACCATGTGCCATGGCAGTTCTCCATCATTCGGGGGGGGGGGAGAACATAATATAGGAACGAAGCGCGCTATTTACAGCACCCGCGCTTGCGGCAGCGCCAATTAGCTGATGCCATTGGCTTGCGTGGCCAATATAAAGCCCCATCCCAACAACAATGCGCCAGAGACCCACCTTATCGGTTTCAACGGCACAATCTGGCCAAGCCGCGCGCGCAGGATGACCGCGGGCACCGTTGCGGCCATGATGCCGACGAACCCGCCGACCGCAGCCATGCCCCAATAAGGGGTGCGGGCGCTTTGCGCGGCGATGATGAACTGGCTCTTGTCGCCAAATTCCAGGATAAACAGACCCAAGAATGCGGTCAGAAACGCAGGGGTTTTCCACCCCGATAACGGGTCGACATTGCGCCGCCACAGCAACATGCCAGCGCCCGCAAAGATATAGGTAAGGCCAGCGAACATCTGAACGGACCGCGTGCTTATCCAGCTGTCGATTACCGATCCGCCCGCTGCCGAAATGCCGCAACTGAGCAAAGTGGCACAGGCGAGTCCGCCAAGTATCGCGTTATTGTTGCGATACCGCAGCGCGAGCACGGCGGCGAGGATCTGTGTCCGGTCGCCCATCTCGGCGAGGAAAACAGACAGGAAGGTCGTAAAAGCAGTGTCCATATTTTCTGCCTTAGCACATCATGATCAAAATGGGATGCGTGCGGCGGGTGGAATGAACTGCGCCGCGAATCGCCTTTGTTTTGGCAATCAACGCGGGCTATGTTGAGCGCGCTCCGGTATGCGAAAACGCGGCGGTACGGCAAAACGAAGATGCTGAAACCCGTTCAGTATGACGATTCAGGGGGCATTGGCCCGCTTTGACGTCTGATTTGGGGTTACGGGCTTGACTTTCACCCGCCAAACCAGCAAAGGCCCGCGTCTGTGAACAGCGCGGCCAAACCCTGCGCAGTTTTTTGCGACATTATTTGAACAAAAGGAATGGGCCATGGCGAAGCCAGCCACGATCAAGATCAAGCTGCTCAGCACCGCTGACACGGGCTTCTTCTACGTGACCAAGAAAAATCCACGCAACATCACTGAAAAGATGACGTTCCGTAAATACGACCCCGTTGTGCGCAAGCATGTCGAGTTCAAGGAAGCTAAAATCAAGTAAGCCAACGCGCTGCTTGAATAAGCTATCGATCAGGGCGCCTCGGGCGCCCTTTTTGATTCACGGATTGTCCGCACGCGGTTGGGTTCGATTATCCAACAATTCCCCGAACCGCCTCCAGAAACGTCATCACCGACACCGGCTTTGACAGATAGCCTTTTGCGCCTGCGGCCATGATCCGGTCTTCGTCGCCTTTGCCGGCATAAGCGGTCACGGCGAGCACGGGGATTGCCGAAAGCGCGGCGTCCTTTTGCATCGCTTCGATCAGGTCGATGCCGCTGACATGCGGCAGTTGAATGTCCATGATGATGAGGTCCGGCGCAAATGTCTGCGCCTGTTCCAGCGCCAGCCGCCCGTCGCGCACGCCCTCAACAACAAATTGGTGCGCGCGCAGCAAGTCAGTGAATAGCTTGAGGTTCAGCTCATTATCCTCAACGATCATCACCTTTTTCGACATTACCGCTCTTTTCCCCTTGGCTTGTCCGGCTCACGCCGGTTTCGGCACCAGCCCTCTCCCCCACCCGGCCACCCAACGATTGTACGCTATGGGTGGTCGGGTGGGGGAGAGGGCTGGTGCCGCGACTTCAAACATGCTTAAGCGAAAGCCATGCATGAAACAAATGGCAAGTTAGACGCATCGGGTATGGCGTTTCAGGCTTTGGCTTGGGCGTTGATGGAAGAAGCACGGGCGGAGCGGCTTTTGTCGCTGACCGGCCTTACACCCGAAGGGTTGCGCAGCTCCATCACCGAACGCGGCACGCAAGCCGCGATATTATCCTTTCTTGAGGCTTATGAGCCCGACCTCATCGCGTGCGCTGCGGTCATCGGGGTTTCACCGGCATTACTTGTACAGGCACGGCAGGAGTTAGAAGCATGAGTAGGCCATTGCTAATTTCCGATTGCGATGAGGTGCTGTTGCATATGATCGTGCCCTTCCGCGATTGGCTGGACGATGTGCATCATATCCATTTTGACCTCGTCCACGGCGATTGGGGCGAGGCGCTGCGCCACAAGCATGATGGCACGGTGGTTGAGCGCGGTCAGGTGTGGGACCTGCTCAACGGCTTCTTCGATACCGAAATGCACCGCCAGCAAGCGATTGACGGCGCGGTTGATAGCCTCAACCGGCTGCGCGAACATGCCGATGTCGTCATCCTCACCAATTTGCTTGATCACCGCGCCGGGCCACGGACCGAGCAGTTGAAGGCCGTGGGCATCGACGCGCCCGTCTATTGCAACCAAGGCGGCAAGGGCGAGGCACTTGGCCGGATTTTGGACGAATATAAACCCAGTATTGCCGTATTCGTCGACGATCTTGGGCATCAGCATGAATCTGTTGGCGAGCAGCATCCCGACGTCTGGCGGCTGCATTTTGTCGGTGAACCATTGCTGTGGGACCGCGTGAAGCCCTCGAAATCTGCGCATGCGCGGCTGGATCGTTGGGCCGACGCAGAAGTTTGGATTAGGGAACGGCTGGTTGCGAATGCGCCAGCGCCCAGTTTGGAAAAGGTAGCATGATGATAGAAGCAAAATTGGCCGAGCTCGGCATTACCCTCCCTGCACCCGCTGCGCCGGTCGCATCCTATGTGCCCGCTGTTGAAGCAAACGGGATGCTGTTCATTTCGGGCCAGTTGCCCTTTGTCGATGGCAAGGTTGTCACCGGCAAAGTCGGCGATACGCGCAGTCTTGAAGAGGGTAAGGCGGCTGCCAAGGCGTGCGGAATCATGCTGATTGCGCAGATGAAGGCAGCGCTTGGCGGCGACCTCGACCGCGTGGAACGCATCGTCAAGCTTGGCGTATTTGTCGCATCGACCCCTGACTTTACCGACCAACCCGAAGCCGCCAATGGCGCATCGGACCTGATGGAAGCCGTGTTCGGCGATGCAGGCAAGCATGCACGCGCGGCCGTCTCCGTCCCTGTATTGCCACGCGATGCAACGGTCGAAATCGACTGTGTGGTAAAAATTCGAAGCTAAGAACTGATGTGGAAAAATCACCGTAGTCCTGAGCCACCAGCGCCTGGGCGCTGGTGAAAGTCGAAGGGCGCTTTTCCGGTTCGGGCCGCCCTTCGACGGACGCAGTCGTTGCACGACTGCTGCTCAGGGCTGCGGTAATGATGGGGCTGAAGCGATGACGAGCGACTGGATGTTTCATTGCTACATGTTGAAATGTTCTGACGGCTCTTATTATGTTGGGCACACCGACAATATGGAACAGCGACTGGCAGAGCATCAGTCGGGGGCATTTCCGGGCTATACCTACAAGCGGCGACCCGTTGAATTGATTTGGAATGACGCATTTCAGACGCGTGACGACGCCAAGACTGCGGAAAAGCAGATCAAGGGTTGGAGCAGGGCTAAGAAGGAGGCGTTGGCTCAGGGTAATTGGGATCAGATATCGGAGTTAGCCAAATGTCGCAGCCGCAACCGATGACCACCCTTCGACAGACGCAGTTGCTGCACAACTGCTGCTCAGGGCTACGGTACGATATCGATGTCTGAAGTCACCGCCGAACTCTTGAGCAAGGTCAGCGATATTCCCGCGGACCAGTGGGATGCGCTGAACCCGCGGGGTAATCCGTTTGTGGGCCACGCGTTTTTGGCGGCGTTGGAGGAATCGGGCAGTGTGGGCCCCGGCACGGGCTGGTCGCCTGCGCCGATCATGATCCGCGATGCGGACGGCATTCCCGCCGCTGCGCTTCCTGCGTATCTTAAGAGCCACAGCCAGGGCGAATATGTGTTCGACCATCATTGGGCGGATGCGTTTGAACGGGCGGGCGGGCAATATTATCCCAAGTTGCAGATTGCCGCGCCATTCTCGCCCGTGCCCGGGCCGCGATTGTTGTTGCGCGATCCAGCGCTTGCGCCAGCGATATTGGCCGCCGCTGAAGCGGTCGTGGACCAAAATGGCCTGTCGTCTGCACATGCAACTTTTGTCGAAGAAGCCGAGCTGGAGTTGTTTCGTGCGGCGGGATGGCTGACGCGCATGGGCACGCAATTTCATTGGCAGAACCGCGACTATGCAGACTTTGACGGTTTCTTGTCCGCATTGTCGTCACGCAAGCGCAAGGCCATTCGCAAGGAGCGGGCCGCGGCACAATCCGCCGTGCGCATTGCGCAAATCCGCGGCGCAGACATTACGCCTGATCACTGGGATGCCTTTTGGGTATTTTACCAAGATACCGGTGCGCGCAAATGGGGGCAGCCTTATCTCACGCGCGCGTTTTTCGACCGCATCGGGGAAAGCATGCAGGACAGTATCGTCCTGTTCCTAGCGTATGATGGTGATCGGCCGATTGCAGGTGCGCTGAACTTTGTCAGTCCGGATTGCCTCTATGGGCGTTATTGGGGCTGCAGCCGCGACGTGCCGTTTCTGCATTTTGAATTATGTTACTATCAGGCCATTGATTACGCGATCGCGCACGGCTTGCCGCGCGTTGAAGCGGGCGCGCAGGGTGAGCATAAGCTCGCACGCGGATATGAGGCTGTGCCTACATATTCGGCGCATTATATCGCCAATGCAGGCTTTCGTTCTGCGGTTGCCGATTTCCTTGCCCGCGAAAGTCAGGCGATGGAACGCCAGATAGAGTTTCTGGGCGAAATGGCGCCGTTCAAGAAAGGCTAAGTCGTCCGCGAACAGGCAGGATTTCGCTGTTGCAATCGACTCTTTAATCGCGCAATTAAATAAGCGAGAGAGGAATCAGCCATGAGCAAACCAAGTCCCCAAGAATTAGCGGATTTCGAAAAGCAGTGCGATGCGTGGTTCGCCGAAAACACGGTGCGCGACCCGGGCTTTATGTTGCCGCTGACCTTCATGGAAGTTTCCACTGATCAGCAGTTTGATTTTCTGCGCGACTGGCAGCGCAAGGTTTATGAGGCGGGCTATTTCGGCATGTCCTGGCCCACCGAATATGGCGGCTATGGCGTGCACCCCGAATATCAACGGATCGCCACACGCGTCATGAAAAGCCATGACGCGCCGATCATGCTGAACGCGATTGCGAACGGTTGGACGGGTCCATTGCTGCTCGACATTGGCCGCGAAGAGGACAAGCGCCGTTTCATTAAGCCTATGCTTTCGGCGGAAGAAATCTGGTGCCAGGGCTTTTCGGAGCCAGAGCATGGTTCGGACCTTGGCAGTGCCCAGACAAAGGCAGTCCGCGACGGCGATGAATATGTCATCAACGGTTCGAAGATCTGGACATCATTGGGCGACCGCGCCGATTATATGATCCTGCTCGCGCGCACATCGAATGACGGGCCCAGCAAATATGCGGGGCTATCGTTCTTCCTCGCGCCGATGAAGATTCCCGGCGTTGAAACGCGGCGCTTGAAGAAATTGACGGGCGAATATGGCTTTACCCAATGCTTCTTCACCGATGCCCGCATTCCAGCGTCAGGCCTCGTCGGCGAAGAAGGGCAGGGCTGGATGGTCGCGATGAAGACGCTTGAGTATGAACGCGGCGCGAAGGTCAATCCGGTCGGCGGTTATTTCGTCAAGGAAATGGACGTCATGGGCGTCATCGATATGGCGCGTTCGGCCAA
>JBILOZ010000110.1:0-6757 GCA_044374245.1 Sphingorhabdus sp.
ATGCTTCCCGTCATCCGGTCGGCATATAGGATAACGCGGCCTTCGACGTTACGTGCGGCGCGACCAATGGTTTGAATGAGCGACGTTTCGCTGCGCAGGAAACCTTCCTTGTCCGCATCCAAAATCGCGACGAGCCCGCATTCGGGAATATCCAGACCCTCACGCAGCAGGTTGATGCCGACAAGCACGTCATACACGCCGCGCCGTAAGTCACGGATCAGCTCGATGCGCTCCAATGTCTCCACATCGCTGTGCATATAGCGCACGCGCAAGCCTGCCTCATGCATAAATTCGGTCAGGTCTTCGGCCATGCGCTTGGTCAGCGTGGTGACCAATGTCCGGAAACCTGCCTCTGCCGTCTTGCGGCATTCATTGATGCAATCCTGCACCTGATCCTCAACGGGTTTAATCTCAACCGGTGGGTCGATGAGCCCCGTTGGCCGGATAACCTGTTCGGCAAACACGCCGCCCGACTGTTCCATTTCCCAACCGCCCGGTGTTGCAGAAACGCACACGGTTTGCGGGCGCATAATGTCCCATTCGTTGAAACGCAGCGGCCGGTTGTCGATGCATGACGGCAGGCGGAAACCATATTCGGCGAGCGTCAGCTTGCGCCTATGGTCACCCTTTGCCATCGCACCGATTTGCGGCACCGTCTGGTGGCTTTCGTCGACAAACAGCAATGCATTTTCAGGCAGATATTCAAACAAAGTGGGTGGCGGTTCACCCGGCAGGCGGCCCGTTAAAAAGCGCGAGTAATTTTCGATGCCCGCGCAACTGCCGGTCGCCGCGATCATTTCCAGATCGAAATTCGTCCGTTCCTCAAGCCGCTGCGCTTCCAGCAATTTGCCTTCGGACACCAGCTCCTTCAGCCGCTCTGTCAGTTCGAACCGAATGGCTTCGCTCGCCTGCTTCATCGTTGGGCCGGGCGTCACATAGTGGCTGTTCGCGTATACGCGCACACTGTTCAGCTTTGCGCCTGTCGTACCCGTCAGCGGGTCGAACTCGGCAATTTCCTCAATCTCGTCGCCAAAGAAACTGACACGCCATGCCATGTCTTCATAATGCGACGGGAAAATTTCCAGATTGTCGCCCCGCACACGGAAATTGCCGCGGGCAAAGCCGGTGTCGTTGCGCTTATATTGCAACGCGACGAGCTTGCGGATCAATTCGCGCTGATCAACGCTTTCGCCTGCTTTCAGGTCGAATATCATCGCCGAATAGGTTTCCACCGAACCGATACCGTAAATACACGACACAGAGGCAACGATGATAACGTCATCGCGTTCAAGCAATGACCGCGTCGCCGAATGGCGCATACGGTCAATGGCTTCGTTTACGCTCGATTCCTTCTCGATATAGGTGTCGCTGCGCGGGACATAGGCTTCGGGCTGGTAATAGTCATAGTAACTGACGAAATATTCGACCGCATTGTCGGGGAAGAAGCTTTTGAATTCGCCGTACAGCTGCGCCGCCAAAATCTTGTTCGGTGCAAGGATCAGTGCGGGCCGTTGCAATGCCTCAATGACTTTGGCGACGGTAAAGGTTTTACCGGAACCCGTGACACCCAAAAGGACCTGATTCTTTTCACCGGTCAGCGCAGTCGTCACCAGTTCTTTGATCGCCGTCGGCTGGTCGCCTGCGGGTTCATAATCGGAAACGATTTTGAAAGGGCGACCCCCTTCAAGCTTCGACGGGCGTTCCGGCCTGTGCGGGGTGAAGCTGCCAACCGTGTCCGGTTCTTCCAGCCCACGGCGGATAATCAATTCAGCCATGTTCGCTATATGTGCTGTAGCTCGTGCAAGGGCAAGAGTGTGCGGCGGCTTTATGCGAAAAACGTCATCTAAGTCACCACGTTGGCCACGGTACGCCAAAACCACAAAAGGGGTTCTGATCGCCTGTTGCCTTTTTGATACGTCAGGGACACAAGACGGACATGACAACAGAGCGAGAGAGACAACCCATGCACAAGTTCCTTTTATTGGGCGTTGCGGCGTTGGCGATTTCAGCCTGTTCGGACAAAGGCGCTGACATGGACAACAAAGAGCGCGCCGCCGAAATGGATTATGACGCATTTATTCCGATGAAGGTCGGGCAGTGGGAAACCAAGTTTGTCTTTACCGACATTGACGTGCCGACGCTGGGCAAAGCGGAAAAGCAGCAGATCATGGATGAGGTCGCCAAGGGCGCGTCGAGCCGTAGCTGCCTGACGGAAGCAGAAGCCAAAAAGCCAGCTGCGGATTTCTTTGGCGGCAATGGCGCGGAAAAATGCGTGTATAAGGCATTTGACGTTTCGGGCCAAAATATCCGGTTGAAGCTGTCATGCGGAATGGACGGCATGGGCAGTTTCGACATGGAGCTTGCGGGCGTCATGGGCGAAACCGAATTCAATTATGACAGCAAGTTCGATGTCCGTCTGCCGATGATTGGCAAGGTGAAGATGCAGGGCAAAGCAACCGGCAAATATGTAGGCGCCTGTCCGGCTGCATGATGCAGAGGATAAGGCTGTCTTGGAATCGGACGCGGCTGGCGTCTCTCGTCGCGGCTTTGTCTTTGTGTACGGCGGCGCTGGGCGGCTGTGCAACAACGCCTGCCTCGGCTGAACGCGCGCTTCCTGCGGCGGCGGAGGTGCGGGTTGATTTTACCGCTGACGGCATCACGCACGTTGCCGCGCAAGGCGATGCTGGTGTGGCAGGCCGTGCGGTAACGCTGGATGATCCTGCGCGCGTTGCTTCGATCTCGAAACTGGTGGTGGCCATTGGGGCGATGCGGCTGGCGGAACAGGGCGTGCTTGATCTTGACCGTGATGTCGGGCTTTATCTGGGCTGGCCCGTGCGCAACCCAGCCTTCCCTAATACGCCGGTGACCATGCGTGCCTTGCTGTCCCACCAAAGCGGGCTGCGCGATTCTGTCGATTATATCGTGCCGCTGGATGGCGAGCTGTCCGACGTCATTGCCAACCCAAAAGCGTGGGATGCCGCCCACCCACCGGGGGGCTATTTTTCTTATGCCAATATCAATTCGCCCGTGATCGCGGCGGTGCTGGAAAGCGCCACGGGCGAACGGTTTGATCGGTTGATGGCGCGGCTTGTGCTGACGCCGCTTGGGCTTGATGCCTGCTACAATTGGGGTGCCGGGTGCAGCGAGGGACGGCGTGCGCAAGCGGTCACTTTGTTACGCCCAAATGGCGATTTGGCGCGTGATGCCGCCATGAAGGGGCCTGACCCTTGCGCGGTGTATCCTGCCACCAACGGCAGTTGCGATGTTGATGCGCTGTACGTTCTTGGGCGCAATGGTTCGGCGTTCAGCCCGCAAGGCGGCCTGCGCATTTCGGCGCGCGACCTTGCCAAAGTGGGCCAGCTGCTTTTGCGCCAAGGCGCGCCATTATTGTCGAAAAAAAGCTTCGCCGAAATGACCGTGCCCGTATGGACCTTCAATGGTTCAAATGGCGATGACGACAAAGGCTATTTCACAGCATATGGCCTTGGCGTGCATTGGTTGGAGGACAATGCGGGCAATCGATGGTTTGGCCATGTCGGTGAGGCATATTCGCTGCGTGCCGGTTTTTGGATTAATCCGGCGCAAGGCAAGGGATTTTACCGCTACGTGACGATGGTCGATGAATTTTCACCCGTCGGGCATTGCTTTGACCGGTGCCCGTGATAGCGTAGCATTCAGACCAAGGCGGCTTTACCCAACAGGGGACATTTGAGCCGTCGCATAACAGATACAATAAGGGACAGTGTTTATGATGAAAAAGACTTTGCTGGGTGCGCTTTTGACAAGCGTACTGATGGCCACGCCAGCTGCGGCCCGCCCCGATTATGCGGATGCCGTCAAAGCAGACTATGACAAGTCGCTGGCCAGCCTGTGGGATCATTTCCACCGCAACCCTGAACTGTCGTTCCGCGAATATAAGACTGCCGCCCGGATGGCACAGGAACTGCGCACCGTGCCTGGCATGATCGTGACTGAAAAGGTTGGCGGAACCGGCGTTGTCGGCATGCTGAAAAATGGCGATGGTCCCGTCTTGCTTGTCCGTGCGGACATGGACGGATTGCCCGTGCAGGAACGTTCGGGCCTCGCCAACAGCTCGACCGTCCGACAGGTTGGTGTCGATGGCCTTGAAATGCCCGTCATGCATGCCTGTGGCCATGATGTGCACATTACCTCTTTGCTCGGCACAGCGCGGCAAATGGCGCGCATGAAAGACCGGTGGAAAGGCACGATCCTGTTCATCGTTCAACCCGCTGAAGAGCGCGTTGGCGGTGCCAAGGCCATGGTGCAGGACGGTCTATATACGCGTTTTCCGAAGCCTGATTACGCGCTGGCCTTCCATGTGGCAGCAGAATTGGAAACCGGCAAAATCGCAGCATCGGAAGGCATTCAATATTCGTCCGCGGACAGCGTCGACATCCGCGTTCCCGGTATCGCCACGCACGGTGCTGCGCCGCATCTTGGCCGTGACCCCGTCTACATCGCGTCGCAGATCGTTGTCGGCCTTCAGTCGATCATCAGCCGCGAAAAGGGCCCGTTGGACGCTGGCGTGATTACCGTTGGCGCATTCCACGCTGGCACCAAGCATAACATCATTTCGGAATATGCCGATTTACAGGTGACCGTGCGTGCCAATAGCCAAGCGGTTCGCGATCAGCTGATTGCCTCGATTGAGCGTGTGGCAAAGGGCATTGGCGCGGCGCACGGCCTGCCCAATGACAAACTACCTATCGTAAAGGTCAACGAAAGCACGCCCGTCACCGTTAATGACGCTGCGCTTGCCCGTCGCTTGAACGGTGCAATTGCGACGGCATTGGGTAGCGATGTTGTTGTGCCCTTCCGCCAGACGAATATGGGCGCAGAGGATTTCGCGTTCTTCGTAGATCAGCAATTCGGCATCCCGGGCTATTATTTTGCGGTCGGCGGGACAAATCCCGAATGGATTGCGGCTGCGAAAAATGGCGGACCAGCCGTGGCCGGTCACCATTCGCCCTTGTTCAAGATCGATCCTGAACCATCGGTCCGCTTGGGCATCGAAGCGATGACAGCCGCCGCATTGGATTTGCTGGGAACAGGTAAGAACTGATTGCGGATATCTGGCAGGTTACGGAGCGGCGACAATGGCGCGAAAAAATCGCGATTTTTATGACTCTGACGAAGAGCCCATTGCGCCCGAAGTAACCTGCTGGCTGTGTTCGCGCCCGATGGGTGAGGTAACCGAATGGCATCACCCTGTGCCCAAGAGCCGGGGTGGCAAGGAACGGCAGCCGGTGCACCCGATTTGCCATCGGACCATTCATGCCAATTTCACCAACAGCGATCTCGAAAAGCGTTTTGCCACCGTTGATGCTTTGTTGGCGGATGAAGAAATCGGACGGTTCGTGGCATGGATTGCCAACAAACCGTCCGACTTTAACGCGCCGACGAAGGACCGGCGTTAGCGTTTAGCCGCGCCAAATAAGTCGACGGCTAAACAATTTGGGATGGAACCGATGTCTCTTCGCCGCGCGTTTTCCAGAGCGAAAAGAATATGCCGCCCAAAATTAGCGCAAAGGTGACGCCCAGGCTTAGGACGGGCGGGAACTTGTCGCCGTCCATCACAAAGTCTGAAACGAAGATCTTCGAACCAATGAAGACCAAAACCAGTGCCAGCGCATATTTAAGATAATGGAAACGATGGACCATCGCGGCGAGTGCGAAATACAAGGCACGCAGGCCCAAAATCGCCATGATGTTTGACGTGTAGACAATGAACGTGTCGGTGGTGATGGCAAAGATCGCCGGTACCGAGTCCACTGCGAACACAAGGTCGGCGAGGTTGATGACGACAAGCGCGAGGAACAATGGCGTCGCAGCGCGCACCATTTTCCCGGTCTTGTCATCTGGTACCTTCACAAAGAACTTCTCGTCATGCAGCTCTTTGGTCACGCGCATGTGCGTTGAAATATATTTGACCACCGGGTTCTTGGCGACGTCCATTTCCTGATCGCCAGAAAACAGCATCTTGATGCCCGTTCCAATCAGGAAAGCCGCGAAGATATACAGCGTCCAATAATATTCCTGCACAATGGCAGCGCCAGCGGCAATCATCAGGCCACGCAAGACGATGACGGCGATAATGCCCCATAGCAATGCGCGATATTGGTACTTTCGTGGAATCGCGAAGAAGGTGAAAATCAGGCTGATGACAAAGACATTATCAATCGACAGCGCCTTTTCGATGAAAAAGCCGGTGTAATATTTCATGCCCATGTCTGCCCCTTTTTGGAACCAGACCCAAAGGCCGAACAGCATCGCAATAGTGATGTAAAAGGCCGACAGTTTCAGGCTTTCGGCGATGCCCATCTCTTTGTCTTCCTTGTGCAAAATGCCAAGGTCAAACGCGGTGAGCGCAATCACGATGCCGATAAAGGCCAACCAGAACCAAACCGGTGTGCCCAACCAGTCCATCATCAAAAATTCCATGAAATCATTCCCTATATTGTACGTGCCGACGCCGCGCGGATTTAACCGCGCGCGGCGTCAGCTTTAAAATTACGTCTTTTTAAGGCGCAGACGACGGCCAAAGGAGTTGTGCGCGTGGCGCGCCAGCCGATCCTTGATCGCTAGCTTCAGCCGTTTCAGTTTTTGGATCCGAAACACGTCTGGCCAGCGCCGTGAAATTTCGGCGCGCAGTTCGCGATCAATTTTTTGGTGATATTGCATCAATCGAAATGACGAAAAAGTCATCACTACATCCTCTTGAACATTGTTTAAGTTC
>JBILOZ010000016.1:0-22983 GCA_044374245.1 Sphingorhabdus sp.
CAGCTTATCCCCCAAAATCGTTGCCGGCGTCCAGAAGCCGCCCGGAACGTCGTCAGGCACGTCTTTGGCAAGGCAGGCGGCGGCCTGGGACAGCATCTTTGCCGTTGATCCATAGCCTGGATCTCTATCCCCCGTGACGCGGCAGCGGATCGTTTCGCCCTTGGCCGTTGATCCGAGGAAAACAATGTCAAAATTCCCCTCAAGCTGCGCCGTTTCGCTTGGCCCCTCACCCGGCTTTGGCCATACTCGTTTCATGCCTCTGGCTCGGTAAAGACCAAAAATGCTTGCGCCCAAAGCTCTCTCGCTAGAATCTCATTGCAAATTAGCGAAGGTTACCACCAATGTGGAAATGTCGGCTTAAGGATCGATTCATGCGATATTCGTTTTTACATTCCATCATCGTGGCGCTGTCATTGATGACACCGGCTCAGTCCCTTGCGCTGCAAGCGCCAGGCGAGCGGTCTGCTCGCATTGTGGTTTCGCCGGAATTCGCGAAGTTTGTGCCGGCGCCAAAAAACGATCTGAAAATCGATTACAACTATTGGAACGAAATTCTCAACAATCTTGTATTCCTCACGGGCGTTTCCACCCGCCAAGTCGCGCCCAAACCGGAGCCTTTAACCGGCAGTCGTTTCGTCGTGGAACATACATCGCCTTATCGTCTGGAAGGGAACAAGATTCCCTTTTCGAAACTGAGAGCGGAACATGTCCTTACACTTCAGGAATATAAACGCGACCTGGAGGATCTCGCCAACACAACCGAGATAGCAGCATTGCCCAGAAAAGAGCAGTTGGTCTATTGGATCAACCTGCACAATTTGACAGTGACGTTGCTGATCGCCGAGAGCTATCCCGTTATGAAACCTAGCAATCTGTTGATTGGCGAGGGCAAGGTTCCTCTCCACGATGCAAAAGTGATTTCGGTAAACGGTTCGAAGCTAAGCCTACGCGACATCCGGGAAAATATCGTATACCCCAACTGGGAAGATCCAAAGGTCATTTACGGCTTCTTCTTGGGCGACATCGGATCACCCTCGATGCAAGGGCAATCATTTACTGCAGAAAACGTCGACCGCCTCCTCGATCAGAATGCTAGCGAGTTTGTAAACTCGCTGCGAGCCTTTAGCCGCGGCGGTGTCTCAAAGATCTACAAAGATGTGGCGCGCTTCTATTTCACAAATTTCGATGGCGACCTTGGACAGCATTTCCAGCAATATATGTGGGATGAAGTCTATGAAGAATTTACTGCTACGAAAACGTTAAAGGTCAACTCTTATGAATATGACATCGCAGACATGGAAGGCGGTCATGCAGATCATGTGATCGGCAATGTGACGATCAACGGCAAACCTGTAAAAGACTCGCGAACTTTTGCGATCTCTTCCTACACAAACCAGATTAAAGGAAAGACCGAGATACTGCTCAAGCAAGGCAGAATTAAACGCGGAAAAGTAATAGTTGGCGATGAAGAAGATATATTGAGCGAAGGCAATGAGCAGAATATGAGCTCGTCCGAGCAACGACCTTAGAGGCGAAGCCCCCATGGTTCAGGCACGGGAAAACTGGGTTGCCAACCAGTTGTTTGAACTGGAGAATCCGTTAACATCCTGAGCATTCTGCGAAGTCATCGAAAGCAATTGGCTGGCCCCCAGTGAGTGCCCCGGTCATTGAGGTGAGTGCCTGTCAAAGAAGCGCGCACCATTATCGCGAACGGTTCAGCTCATAATCCGCCTTCGCCTTCAAGTCGTCCGGTACCAGTTCGACGCACGATGCCAATCTAAGCCAGTCTCTCGAACGTCAGGCCCGCATGCGCCTCAAGCCGTTTAATCAGCTTATCCCCCAAAATCGTTGCCGGCGTCCAGAAGCCGCCCGGAACGTCGTCAGGCACGTCTTTGGCAAGGCAGGCGGCGGCCTGGGACAGCATCTTTGCCGTTGATCCATAGCCTGGATCTCTGTCTCCCGTTACGCGGCAGCGGATGGTTTCTCCCTTGGCCGTTGATCCGAGGAAAACAATGTCAAAATTCCCCTCAAGCTGCGCCTTTTCGCTTGGCCCCTCACCCGGCTTTGGCAACACAAAAGTTTCCAGCAGCCATCGGATTGGGGGCACGGCCAATCCAATCATAAGGGCATTGGCACCCCAATGCGCCGCGCGTGCCTTTTGCTTGCCGGAACCGCCCTGCCCCGTCACCACGGCTTCCTCATATTTAAATTCAGTACCATAGCTGTTGTTGCTCAGGGCGTTTGACCGATGCACCACCCGTGTGTTGATGCCCGCCATGATGAAGGGCGCAATCCAAACACCATAGACATTGTCATATGCGATCTGCACATCGGGCTGCGCGATAGTGAACCCATGGCTTTGTGGGCAAAGGCCATAAGGGTCTTTAAGTTCGCGCCGCAAATCGGCGTCGCTGACCGCTTCTTTGACCATGTTAATCATGCTGGCGATGGTACCGCCGGACGCGCCGCCCTTCATACTGACAACCCGCATGTTTACACGGTCACAACTATGCCCCAATTGTTCCAACGCGCTGCGTTGCAGGAAGTGGACGCCCAGATCGGACGGAATGCTGTCAAAGCCACAACAATGCACAATCCGGGCGCCGCTTTTGATTGCGTCAGCTTCATGCCGCAATTGCATTTTGCGGATCCACTGCGGCTCGCCTGTTAAATCGCAATAATGGGTCCCCGTGGTGGCGCAAACCTGAACGAGCACGTCACCATACAGCGCATAGGGGCCGACCGTCGACATGACGACCGTGGTCTGCGCGCACATTTGCTTCAGCGCATCTTCATCCGCAGCGTCAGCAACGATAATGTCTATGCCCGGCAGACCAATCGTATCGCGGACCTGCTTCAGCTTGCTGAGCGAACGCCCTGCGATGGCCCATTTAACCGATCCATCGGCGAACTGGTCTTGCATGTAGCGCACGATGATCTGGCCAACAAAGCTGGTGGCGCCATATACGATGATATCAAATTTCTTTTCGGCCATTTTTATTCCCCCTGCGCAAAGCGACTTTGCATGTTTACCCGTGTTCTATGATGTTAGCTGACGGCGTCGTACTTGAATGAAGCATTGGTCACTCGCGCGTTCCAAGCAAATCGCGGGCGACCACCCAATTGTGGATCTCGCTGGGTCCATCATAAATGCGCATCGTGCGTAGCTTGTTTGAAAGCAGGTATAGCGGCATTTCGCGTGTCATGCCCATGCCACCGAACATCTGCATCGCGTGATCGACGATGTCATATGCGGCTTCGGTACAATAGGATTTGATCATCGAAATTTCCTGCCGCGTGTCGCGCCCTTCATCGATTTTCCACGCGCAGTCATAGGTCATCAAACGCATGGCATGAATGCGCGTGGCGGCATCGGCTATCCAATTTTGAACCGTCTGACGCGAAGACAAAGGCTTCCCAAATGTGACGCGCTGTGGCGCATATTCAATCATCATATCCAATGCGCGCTGCGCCATACCGATCGACCAGGACGCCATTTCAATGCGCCGCGTGCCAAGCCGCACCTGCATGGGTAAAAACCCCTGCCCGCGCGTGCCGAGCAATTTCCAGCCCGGAACACGGCAATCGTCCAGTGCGATTTCATAGGTCGCGGTGCCGTCAATCATCGGGATTTTACGTAACACGTTGAACCCGGGCGTATCGCGATCCACCAAAAATGCCGACATGCCATTGCGCCCATTGGCATTCTTGTCGGTTACCGCCATCAAGATCGTAAAATCGGCTTCATCCGCTTTGGTAATCCAGATTTTGCGGCCGTTAATGATCCAGTCGTCGCCATCTTGGACTGCGGTGGTTTTCATCAATTGCGGATCAGCGCCAGCGCCAGGCTCCGAAATGCCAATGGCAGAAATGGTTTCACCGCGTACATAAGGCGCAAGATAATGCTCGCGTTGCTTTTCGTCCGCAGCCGCCATCATCATACGCAAATTCGGCGAATCTGGCGGCAATGTATATGGCGTCGCAGTCCGACCCAATTCCTCACCGACCCCAACCATCGCCACCATCGGCAAATTCATGCCGCCGACTTCTTCAGGCGCATCCAGCCCCCACAGGCCGAGATCTTTCGAGACAGCGTCAACCTTGGCCTGTTCATCCTTGGTCAGATAGCTGCCTTTACCTGCAGTATCGCGCGCCAGAACCTCACCTTCGAGCGGCACCAGTTGGGAGTCCACAAATTTGCGGACCAGATCCTTTAACATCCGATGTTCGTCGGCGAGTTCAAAATTCATCCATTGGGCCTTTATCGACTGATGTGGCGGCTGTGTTGTCGATTTTCATGTCCGAAATCATGTTAATCAATAGCTGCGGGGAAGACCGAGAACATGCTCGGCAAGATAGCTGAGGATCAGGTTGGTGCTGATCGGGGCAACGGTATAGAGGCGTGCTTCACGGAACTTGCGTTCGACATCATATTCTTCAGCAAAGCCAAAGCCACCGTGCGTTTGGACGCACAGCTTCGCGGTCGCGCGCGCGCCAAAAATCGTCGGTAAACTGCGCGCAACGTTTCAACACTGCAGCGCGAATATTCTGCTGATCCTGCGTTAATGCGACGTCCACGGTGTTCGATCTCACTTTGAGTAGCCTATGATATTGAACAGCTAGCATTGGCTTTTGCTGCGCACAATCGGGACATCACAAACTGGGCGTAGGAAAATCGATTATGACTTGCTAGGCATGGGCTGAAACCGGGATAATTGACGGCGCAAGAATGTCTTGTTTGCGCGCTGCGTCCAGTTCTGACAGTAGCGTCTGCAGGAAGTGACCAGACTATGACGAAAACGCTGACCCATCTTGAGCGCCTTGAGGCCGAGGCCATCCACATCATGCGCGAGGTTGTGGCCGAAGCGGAAAAGCCCGTCATGCTGTATAGCGTCGGAAAAGACAGCGCCGTTATGCTGCATCTGGCGCGCAAGGCGTTCTATCCCTCGCCGCCGCCATTCCCGTTGCTGCATGT
Organism: Sphingorhabdus sp.; assembly: GCA_044374245.1. Classification (GTDB taxonomy): domain Bacteria; phylum Pseudomonadota; class Alphaproteobacteria; order Sphingomonadales; family Sphingomonadaceae; genus Sphingorhabdus_B. The sequence goes on from JBILOZ010000016.1 coordinate 4,976, forward strand.
CGACACGACGTGGAAGTTCAAAGACATGTATGCGCTGCGCGAAAAAGCCGCGCGCGATGCGGGTATGGAGTTAATCGTTCACCAAAATCCCGAAGCGATTGCGCGCGGCATTAATCCATTCGATCATGGATCGCTGCATACCGATATGTGGAAGACAGAGGGCCTGAAGCAAGCACTCGACAAACATGGATTTGATGTCGCATTCGGTGGTGCGCGCCGCGATGAAGAGAAAAGCCGTGCCAAGGAGCGCATCTTTTCATTCCGGACAGCGACGCATGGTTGGGACCCCAAGAACCAGCGCCCTGAGCTTTGGAACCTGTACAATGCCCGCAAGGCGAAGTCCGAAAGCATCCGGGTGTTTCCCATCTCGAACTGGACGGAGCTGGACATCTGGCAATATATCCATCTCGAAAATATCGAGATTGTGCCCCTGTATTTCAGCGCGCCGCGTCCAACGGTAACGCGTGATGGCATGCTGTTGATGATTGATGACGAACGTTTTCCATTACAGGATGGCGAAGTGCCTGTGGAACGGTCCATCCGGTTCCGAACGCTGGGCTGCTACCCGCTGACAGGCGCAGTCGAAAGCACGGCATCCACATTACCCGAAGTCATTCAAGAAATGCTGCTGACCACCACCTCCGAACGCCAAGGCCGGGCCATTGACCATGATCAGGCCGCAAGCATGGAAAAGAAGAAGCAGGAAGGATATTTCTAATGACTGCTTCACTAGACAACGCGGTTATTTATAAAACCGATGATCTGATTGCGTCGGATATCGATGCTTATTTGGACGTGCATCAGCATAAATCGCTGCTGCGCTTTATCACATGCGGTTCGGTCGATGATGGCAAGTCCACACTGATCGGCAGGCTGCTGTACGATTCAAAAATGATCTTTGAAGATCAACTGGCGACGCTGGAGTCCGATTCCAAGCGCATGGGCACCCAAGGTCAGGACATTGACTTTGCGCTGCTGGTGGATGGGCTGGCCGCCGAACGCGAACAAGGTATTACGATTGACGTCGCCTATCGCTTCTTCGCCACCGAGAAACGCAAATTCATCGTCGCCGATTGCCCGGGGCATGAACAATATACCCGCAATATGGTCACTGGGGCATCGACCGCAGACCTTGCGGTTATCTTGATTGATGCGCGCAAGGGTGTCCTCGTTCAGACACGCCGGCATAGCTATCTTGCAAAGCTGCTGGGCATTCGGAACATCGTTCTCGCGGTGAACAAGATGGATCTGATCGATTATGATCGGGCAAAATATGACGCCATCGTTGCCGAATATACCGAATTTACGGCGAGTATCGGCATCAGCCAATTCACGCCCATGCCCATTTCGGGTTTCAAGGGCGACAACATCACGGAAATCTCGGCAAACACCCCCTGGTACACGGGCCTACCGCTGATGGCACATCTGGAGACGGTTGCGCTCGATAATGATGCTGACCAGGCCAAGCCGCTGCGTATGGCTGTCCAATGGGTCAATCGGCCAAATCTGGATTTCCGTGGATTTTCGGGCCAAATTGCATCGGGGACGGTCCACCCGGGCGACGCCATTCGTGTTTTGCCATCGGGCAAGACAACCACGATCAAAAAAATCGTAACAGCTGATGGCGAGCTTCAGGAAGCCGTGGCCGGCCAATCGGTCACCCTGTGCTTTGACGACGAAATCGACTGTTCGCGCGGCGATGTGATCGCCGCGGCTGACAATCCGCCAGAGGTAGCGGACCAGTTCGAAAGCACCATTGTGTGGATGGCCGATGACGCGCTTGTCCCTGGCCGTTCTTATTGGTTGAAACTTGGTACGCAGATGGTTTCAGCGACGGTGCAAGCGCCCAAATATACCGTCAATGTGAACAGCATGGAGCATATGGCGGCCAAAACGCTGGAGCTTAACGCGATTGGTGTTGCGGAGATATCGACAGACAAACCCATTGTGTTCGCGCCTTATGCGGATAACCACGCACTTGGCGGTTTCATCCTGATCGACAAGATCAGCAACGCAACCGTTGCTGCCGGAATGCTGCACTTTTCGCTGCGCCGCGCACAAAATGTCCATTGGCAGGCCACCGACATCGGCCGCAATGCGCACGCCATGCTGAAGAACCAGAAACCAAAGATTTTGTGGTTCACTGGACTGTCGGGGTCAGGGAAATCCACCATCGCGAACGAGGTGGAAAAGGCGCTTCACCTGATGAACCGGCACACATTCCTGCTTGACGGGGACAATGTCCGGCACGGGTTGAACAAGGATTTGGGCTTCACCGAGACCGACCGGATCGAGAATATCCGCCGCGTAGGCGAAGTCGCTAAACTGATGGCGGATGCAGGGCTGATTGTCCTGACCGCGTTCATTTCACCATTCCGCGCCGAGCGTGACATGGTGCGGGCGATGTTACCTAAGGGCGAATTTGTCGAAATCTTCGTTGATACACCGCTGGAGGTCGCCGAAGCCCGCGATGTGAAGGGCTTGTATAAAAAGGCGCGCGCCGGCCAACTTAAAAACTTCACCGGCATCGACAGCCCCTATGAACCGCCCGAACATCCCGACATTCGCGTGAACACTGTCGAAATGAGCCCGGCCGAGGCCGCCGAGTATATCGTGCGCCAGTTGATGCCGCTCAAATGAATATCATCGCTGACGATACGGAGCTTGCCGCATATTTGGCAAAGGCCGCAGGCGCGCTGGTTCTCGAAATGCGTGAGACCAGTGGGCTGGTCGCGAAGGAATTGGGCAACGCGGGCGATCGAACCGCCAACCAATTCCTGATCCATGCGCTTGCGGAACAACGCCCCGATGACGGGCTTTTGTCGGAAGAAAGCAAAGACACCGACGCCCGCCTTTCAAAATCGCGCGTATGGATTATCGACCCAGTCGATGGCACACGCGAATATAGCGAAGGCAGGTCCGATTGGGCGGTCCATGTCGCGTTGGCAATCGACGGTGCGCCCGTCATTGGCGCCGTTGCGCTTCCGGCCTTGGATTTGGTTCTGCGGACGGATCAGCCAGTCATGATCCCCCCTGCCCCGGAAAAACTCCGCATGGTTGTCAGCCGGACACGCCCGGCACCGGAGGCAGTGGCCGTGGCGGAAGCATTGGGCGCTGAGCTCATCCCCATGGGGTCTGCAGGCGCCAAAGCGATGGCCGTGGTCCGCGGCGAAGCCGATATCTATCTGCACACCGGCGGGCAATATGAGTGGGACAGCTGCGCACCCGTCGCGGTCGCGGCTGCCTATGGCTTGCACGTCAGCCGTGTCGACGGCAGTCCGTTGGTCTATAACCAACGTGATGTGTATATGCCCGACCTGCTTATTTGTCGCAAAGAACATGCTCCGCACGTATTGGCACTGGTGAACTGAACCCGGGAAAAAGCTTCGCAGCCTGACTTAATAGCTGCGCGGCAGCCCCAGTACATGTTCGGCAAGATAGCTCAAGATCAGGTTCGTGCTGATCGGGGCTACTGTGTACAGCCGTGCTTCACGGAACTTGCGCTCCACATCATATTCTTCGGCAAAGCCAAAGCCACCATGGGTTTGGACGCACATGTCGGCGGCGGCCCAGCTGGCTTCTGACGCCAGAAGCTTGGCCATATTCGCCTCTGCGCCCGGATTACCTCCAGCGTCAAATACCTGCGCTGCATGATGCACCATCAGTTCCGCTGCGCACATTTGGGCGTAGCAGCGTGCAATCGGGAACTGCACGCCTTGGTTCTGGCCAATGGCGCGACCAAAGACGTTGCGCTCGCTGGCATAATCGCTGGCTTTTTTAATGAACCATTTGGCGTCCCCAATGCACTCTGCGGCAATGAGGATACGCTCGGCATTCATGCCCGACAGGATGTAGTGGAAACCTTTGCCTTCCTCGCCAACCAAGGCTGACGCTGGAATCCGCATATCGTCAAAGAATATCTCGGTCGTTGAATGATTCATCATCGTGCGGATCGGCTTGATGGTCATGCCGTTTCCAACCACCTTGCGCATATCGATGAGGAAAACCGAGAGCCCCTCAGTCTTGCTATTAACCTCCTCACGCGGCGTCGTGCGCGCGAGCAACAGCATAAGGTCGGAATATTCCGCGCGGCTCGTCCATAATTTTTGGCCGTTGATGACATATTCGTCACCGTCCCGCACAGCGACAGTCCGCAAGGAAAGCGTATCGGTGCCGCTGGTCGGTTCGGACACACCAAAGGCCTGCAGGCGCAGCTCGCCTGTCGCGATACGTGGCAGATATTCCTGCTTCTGTTCTTCGCTGCCATATTTCAACAACGTGTTCATGATGTACATCTGTGCATGGGCCGAAGCGCCGTTGCAGCCTGAGGCTTGAATTTCCTCCATGATAATGGCCGCGTCAGAGAGTGTGAGCCCTGAACCACCGTAAGCTTCCGGTATCAACGCCGCGAGGAACCCTGCCTTGGTCAGCGCATCCACAAATTCGCCCGGATAGGCGCGCGCGCTGTCTTTTTCCCGCCAATAGGAACCGGGGAATTCTGCGCATAACGCCTGAACCGAGCGGCGGATTTCGGCGATATTTTCACTCTCATTCATGTCAAATATGTCCTTGCGCCGAAGCTGCCATGATCTGTCGTCCGTCGCCTGCAAAGGCGGCCAGTTCCATATCGTTGCCTGATCCCCGCATCACCAGATGCAAGGCCTCTCCGCAGATTGCTGGAGATAGGCCCCGGAATGCGAAACTGGCCAATGCGTTGTCCCCCAACGCTCGGCGGGCAAGGTCCAGCAGCAAACTCGCGGTCAACGGACCATGGACCACAAGTCCGCGATAGCGCTCTTCATCACGCGCATATGGCAGGTCATAGTGGATCCGGTGGCTGTTGAACGTCAGCGCGGAATAGCGAAAAAGCAACGGATCGCTTGGGACAACAACGCGCTGAGCGTCCCAGCCGTCGGCATCAAAGCTGCACGCGCTTTCGACGGGTGGCGATAGCGGTGTTTCTAATCCCACGGCCGCACGGTACACGATGCTTTGAACCTCGCGCACGGCCAGTCCCTTTTCAGTGGAGGTTTCATGCGCGACATCGACAAATACCAGTTGCCCGGAATTGCCAGACTTTTCGGATATCGACAATATGCGCGACGTCCGCGTGACGACCGCGCCAATATGCAATGGCTTCAAAAAATCGACCTTGCTTGAGGCCCACATGCGGCGCGGCAGCGGCACTGGGGGTAGGAAGCTTTCTACGCCATCATCGCGCAATGGATGCCCATCGGGGCCAAGCTTTGCGGTCGCGGCATCCGGCAAGCAAAGGCACCAGTGCAATCCCTGCGGCACATTGCCATCACCCGGCGCATCACGGTCAAGCGTTGCAAGCCAGCGCGAAACCAGCCCAACATCGACCCTGTCTGTCCGCACCTCCTCGCGGCCAATCCAAGCATCCCATGCCCCCATTAGTTTACGCCTCCGATCAAGCCTTTGGCGATGACCTGCGCCTGAATTTCTGCGGCACCTTCAAAGATATTCAATATACGCGCATCACACAAAACGCGGCTGATTTCATATTCCAACGCATAGCCATTGCCGCCATGAATTTGTAAGCTCGCATCGGCATTGCTCCAAGCCGCGCGAGCCGCCAGCAACTTCGCCATGCCCGCCTCAATATCGCAGCGTTTGCCGGAATCCTTGGCGCGCGCAGCAGTGTAAGTCAGTTCACGGGTCATCACGAAATCAGCCGCGCTCATGGCAATTTTGTCGGCGACACGCGGGAACCCGATGATGGCCTTGCCAAACTGCTTGCGGTTGACGGCATAGTCGATGCCAAGCTCCAACGCGCGTTTGGCGACACCCACGGCGCGGGCTGCGGTCTGGATACGTGCGCCTTCAAAGGTACGCATCAACTGCTTAAACCCCTGCCCCTCTTCGCCGCCCAACAAAGCATCGGCGGGTGCAAGCATGCCATCAAATTGCAACGCATATTCGCGCATACCGCGATAGCCCAGCACTTCGATCTCGCTGCCGGACATGCCCGTCGCCGGAAACGGGTCACTGTCCGTTCCGCGCGGCTTGGGGACGAGCAGCATCGACAGACCCGCATAGCCCTTGGCATCGGGCAAAGTGCGAACCAGCATCGTCATCAGATCGGAACGGCTGGCATGCGTAATCCATGTTTTGGCTCCGTCGATCTTCCATCCGTCAACGGTCCGTTGTGCGCGGGTTTGCAGCGCGCCAAGGTCAGACCCTGTGTCGGGTTCGGTAAACACTGCGGTCGGTAAAACTTCTCCGCTCGCAATTTTCGGCAGCCAATGCGCCTTTTGTGCTTCTGTTCCGCCCATGGAAATCAATTCACCGGCGATTTCAGACCTTGTGCTCAGCGAACCCGCGCCGATCCAGCCACGCGAGAGCTCTTCGGTTATCATGCACATGACCAGCTTGGATAAACCAAGGCCGCCATATTCGGTAGGGATGCAGACGCCGAAAGTGCCAAGCGCTGACATCGCCGAAATCGTGTCATCGGGGATCAAATCATTCGCCAAATGCCAGCGATGCGCGTGCGGCAAAATCTCGCTGTTCGTAAAGCGGCGATATTGATCGCGAATGGCATCAAGCTCTGCGTCACGAAGGCTTTCGCTCGGCATCGCACCTGACGCCAGTGCCTGCGCAACATCGGCGCGCACCGCGGCATGATCTGCGCCCAATAGTTCTTCGCAACGTGCGGCCAACAGTGCCGCCTGTGGCGACAGGCCAAGATCAACGGGGCGGAATATTTCATTCTGTCCCATCGGCAATCCGCCGGTCAATTGCCCAAGCGTTTCAGCAAAAATCAGCGTCGCAATGTTTCGATCAAGGTCGGTTCCTCCATCATGCAGGCGAAGCCAATCCACCACGGCTTCAAGCGCAGCCACGCTTGTCGCAATCCACGAAAAACCGTGGGCCGCACGTTGGTCGGCGTCCATCGACCGCTCTTTTACCCGATCGGCAAGCGCCGCCTTCGCCGCATCGCGGTAGCCCTCAGCAGCTTCGAGAGCGGCCGCAAAGCTCATGCGCGCTCAAACACCGCCGCTATGCCCTGACCCCCACCGATGCACATGGTTTCCAGACCATAACGCACATCACGCCGCTGCATTTCACGCGTCAGGTTCGCCAATATACGGCCGCCAGTTGCGCCGATTGGGTGGCCAAGCGAAATGCCGGAACCGTTGACGTTGAGCATGTCATGGCGACTGTCGTCCTCCGACCAGCCCCATCCTTTGAGACAGGCGAGCACCTGCGGCGCAAATGCCTCGTTCAATTCAATCAGTCCGATGTCGTCCCAAGAAAGGCCATTGCGCGCAAAGAGCCGCTCAGTCGCGGGAACGGGACCAAAGCCCATGCGCGAAGGCTCGCAACCGGCTGCGGCCCAGCTGTGGAAATAGGCTATGGGTTCCAACCCAAGCTCTTCAAGCTTGTCCTCGGCGACGACAAGGCATGCGGCTGCAGCGTCATTTTGTTGGCTGGCATTGCCCGCCGTGACCACGCCACCCTCGAGCGGGCGTAACGCAGCCATCGTCTCAAGCGTCGCGTCCGCGCGATAGCCTTCATCATGATCAAAGACGATTGGATCGCCTTTTCGTTGCGCGATGCTGACGGGAACCAATTCATCGTCAAACAGGCCATTTGCCCATGCCGCCGCCGCACGCTGGTGCGATCGGGCCGCATAGGCGTCACATGCTTCGCGGCTGATGTCGTGGTCCTTGGCCAGATTTTCGGCGGTTTCAATCATCCCCGAAATCACGCCAAAGCGTTCGACAGGCTGGCTCATCACGCGTCCGCGGGTCAACCGGTCATGCAAGGTCAGATTGCCCGCCCGAACACCTTTGCGGATGTCAGTGGTGTAATGTTCAACATTGGACATGCTTTCACATCCACCCGCAACCACCATATCGCTCACCCCGGTTTGCACCATCATCGCGGCATTCACGATCGCCTGAAGGCCGGAACCGCAACGACGGTCAATCTGGTAGCCGGGCACTTCAATCGGCAAGCCAGCGGCCAGCCATGACCAATGACCGATGCACGGGGCCTCACCGCTGCCATATCCTTGCGCGAACACGACATCGTCCACGCGGGACGGATCAATCTTGGTCCGCTCGACAAGTGCTTTCAATATGATGCCACCCAACTCACCTGCGTTTAAGGACGAAAGCGCACCGCCAAATTTGCCGACGGGCGTGCGAATGGGGGCGACGATTGCGGCACGGCGAAGCTTATTCATTTGGCAATTCCTACAGTTCCAGAGTCGATGAGGCGGGCAATCTCGCCCGAGGATAGGTTAAGCATGCTGCTTAGAATTTCTTCGCTATGCTGCCCGTTTTGGGGCGCACCCTGGGCATCGCCCCGCTGCATTTGCGGTATCGTGCCGAACGCCCCTGCGGCAGGGTAGCTGAGTCCGGAGGGGTTTGCGCCAAAGTCTGCGAACATCGGGTTGTCACGAACCAGTCGGGGGTCGTGGGCAGCATCCAGCATCGTTCGATAGGCCGAATGCACAACGCCGCGATCGTCCAGCAAACTGGTCAAGCGGGCATGATCCATCGCACCAATGGCCCTTTCAAAAAGCGGGAAAAGCGCATCGCGATGTTCAAAGCGCGCGCCGTCGTCTTTGGCAAAACTGACACCGCGCTCGGTTTCAACGGCGTGCACCGCGTCGGCTAAGCCAAGCGCGCTGAGCAAATTGGCCCATTGCCGGTGGGTGACGACGACGATCATCGTCTGCACGCCATCCTTGGTCACAAAGTCGCGGCCGAAGAGTCCATAGACAGCATTCCCCAACCTTGACCGATTCGCGTTGTTGTGCAGCACTTCGGCAATACCGCCGATATTGGCGACTGTCCCGATGGCAACATCGGACAAGGGTATGCGGACTTCGCTGCCCTCACCGGTCTGTTCGCGGCGACGAAGTGCAGCCAGCATTGCAAAAGCAGCATAGCCGCCACTTATCAGATCCCAAGCGGGCAAAACATGATTGACCGGTTCTGGCCCGGTGCCCGTCATCATGGGAAACCCGACTGCGTTATTCACGGTATAATCGAGCGCTGGCGCACCATCTGCCCAGCCCATGATCCGAACAGTCACGAGATCCGGCCGCCCCGCTGCCAATGTGGCGTGCGAGAGAAAACCCTCTGCGGGAAAGTTGGTGATGAACTGACCGGTTGCCCGGACCAATTCTTGCAGCAACTCCCGCCCCTCCGGGCCAGACAAATCGAGTGCGACCGATTTCTTGCCGCGGTTCAAATTTTCCCAATAGAGCGAGTCATTTGCCCCGGTCACTGGCCAACGGTGGAAATCAGGACCCCCACCGATCTGGTCAACACGAATAACCTCTGCGCCAAATTGCGCGCAATATAAGCCCGCCGTTGGCGACGCGAGAAATGACGACGCCTCGATAATCGTCAGACCATCGAGCAAATTATACATGCATCAGGCCTGCGCCGCCCATTCGCGCAGCATATGCTTGGCAATCTGGAGCTGAAGGATTTGCGTGGTGCCCTCATAAATCCGGTAAATGCGTGCGTCACGGTAGAAGCGCTCGGCATCATATTCCGCTAGATAACCGGCACCACCGTAAATCTGCACCACACGATCAACCACGCGGCCGCACATTTCGGATGCAAACACCTTGGCCGCCGCTGCTTTGCGCAACACATTTTCACCGGCATCGGCCCGGCGGGCCGCGTCATCCAACATACATTCCGCCGCGTAAATTTCGATCTCACTATCGGCAAGCATTTGTTGGATAAGCTGGAAATTAGCAATCGGTTCGCCAAATGCCTTGCGCTCATTGGCGTAACGCAGCGCGCTGTCGAGTGCACGCCGCGCATAGCCCGTCGCCGCCGCGCCGACCGACATGCGTCCGTTGTCTAGGCTCTTCATGGCAAAGGCAAAGCCCTTGCCCTCTTCACCGCCCAATATGGCGTCCGCAGGCAACTTCACATCTTCCATGATGATATCGGCGATATGGCTACCGGCTTGCCCCATTTTCTTGTCGGACTTACCCACGGTGATGCCAGCGGTGTCCATGGGAACGATAAAGGCCGAGACATGCGCGTTTTTGGGTAAGGCTTCCTTGCTTGTCCGCGCCATGATCAACGCGACATTCGCAAATGGCGCATTGGTGATGTACCGTTTTGTTCCGTTCAGCACCCAGCCATTGCCTGATTTCACCGCTGTCGTCTGCATCGCCGCAGAGTCGGATCCGGACCCGGGTTCTGTCAGACCAAAGGACGCAATTTCGCCAGCCGCCAAACGCGGCAGCCATTCCGCCTTTTGCGCATCCGTCCCGCCATTTTTGAACGCGGAACACACCATCCCGACATTGATTGAAGTGACAGAGCGAAAGCATGGTGCCGCGTAGCTGAATTCACGCATGGTGCGGATATATTGCTGAATATTCATACCAGCGCCGCCATATTCTTCCGGAACCGTCAACCCGAACAACCCGAGGTCACGCATTTCGGCCATGATCGCTTCAGGGATCATTTCCGTTTCGAGCACTTCCTTTTCCGCCGGAATCAACCGTTCACGAATATAACGTCGCAGCTGTTCCGTGAATTGTTCGAAAATGTCGTTGTCCATCATCATCCCTTTCGCGCTCGCCAGGAGCAATTTAATCGCGCACTGAAATATTCGCTGGATTTCGCAAAACAGAAACTGCGGCATTTGCCCAGATGAATTTTCTGTTTTGTTATCTTTAAAACAAACCTGGCACTTCGCGTTGGGCGGCGCGCGCATCTACTGGCACCGGAAGGACCCGGCGTTCGGTGCGCGTGGAGGTGCTTTGCGCGCTTTGGGCAACGACAACAGGTGTGCAACTGCGGCCAGCCACAAAGTCCAACGCGGTCCGCAATGATGCCTCGAGCGGATCGCCCAACGGCCGGCTAATATCGTCCGCTGCCGCGCATGTGGCGCGCATTGTACCCGCCAGTCCGGAATAATAGTCGCCCTGCCCGGCGGCATTTTCCTTGGCAAAGGCAACAACGCGAATTCGGTCATCACACGCGGACTGGTCCAGCGCGATTTGTCCGACGGGCTTACCAAAACTGTTGCTGCCAATCAGTGCGGCGTTCACACCCAAATAGGGCACGAAGCTGTTCATCACCAACTCGCTGGCCGAAGCCGTGGCACCGGTTGCAATAAAGGCAATTTTAATGGGCGAAACCGACTGCGTAGTTGGCGTAAAACGACGGGTTTCGTTGTTGGATGATTTGGATGGACGAAAACGCGTTACCGTAAAGATGTCGCTGGAAAAGCGGTTGCCAGCCATCAGGTCGCCCATCAGTTCGGCGGTCGAAACCAGCCCGCCGCCATTGTACCGGAAATCGATAACAAAATGCGTGATACCCTGAGCCCGGAAATCGGCAAATGCAGTGCGCAACTGATTATCCGCCGTAGAAATGAAGGTGCGCATGTTGATGTAGCCAACGCGCTGACCACCATTGTCGATCACTTTCACGCCATAACGCGACGACAATGGCGCGATATTATAGTCGGCCTTTGTCACCGTCACATTCCGCGTGCCACCCGCGTCGGTAATGCGCAACACCCGGCTTGTGCCGACTGTGCTCGGTCCAAGCGCGCTCGTTATGCCACTTGTTCCCTGCGCGGTGATGATATCAGCGACGGGCGTTAGATTTGTGGCGTCGGTTCCAATCGCCAGAACTTCGGTTCCGCGATCAATGCCCGCAGCAAGCGCTGGTGCACCCTCAAACGCTTCAATCACGAAAAGCCGGTTGCCCTGATACGCGAGACGCACGCCCAGACCCGCCGTCGAACCCGATGCGTAATAGGCGTTTTCTTCCTGAATAGACGTCACATAGGTAAAGTACCGATCACGCCCCTGTGCACGCGCATTGGCGGTAAGCGCATCAATATAGGATTGCACGGACGTATAAGGTGCCGTTGCCAACGACCCCGGAAGGGTTTCGGGAAACAAATACCATTCATTCAAAACCGAAAAGGCAAAATCTTGTCGGCTGTTCAGGCTGCACGTCGACGATGTCGGTGGTGAAGTGGGGGGCGTCGGCGGAACTATGACGGTTCCACCGCCGGAGCTGCTACCGCCACCGCCGCAAGCCGTTAGGCCGGCAGCCAAAATGACAATGACGTTCTTCAACGCGCCGTTCTTCATGCCGGTCTATCTCTCTAAATTCAGTTTATGCCGTGATAGGTGCACCGGAAGGCGGCCACCGACAAGTAAGATTTCGCATCATGACGCAACTTCATGTAAAATGTTCGAACGTCATTCTTAGCAGGCGATTTCATCCGTCCAAAGCTTTCGTCCATTGCGGCAAGCCTGTTGGATACATATGCGTAACAGTTCCCGGATACACTGCACCGCGAACCCGCATGTCGAATTATCGGAAAAAACGATTAGTCATTGCAAAAACGGTTGCTGGACTAAATGATAGAATTCGTGTTGGGGAGCATCAGAATTTCAAAAACCACCATCGAAAGGATTTCACATGGGTATCATCGGTTCAAGCATTAAGCCGTTCACAACGCAGTCGTACAAGGCTGGAAAGTTCGTTGAAGTTTCCGACGCAGACGTAAAGGGCAAGTGGGGCGTATTCTTCTTTTACCCTGCCGACTGGACCTTTGTATGCCCAACCGAGCTGGAAGACCTTGCTGACCAATATGCTGACCTGCAAGCCATGGGCGTTGAAGTATTCGCAGTGTCGACCGACACGCATTTCAGCCACAAGTCATGGCATGACAGCTCGCCAGCGATCAGCAAGATCAACTACCATATGCTTGGCGACCAGAACCACGTCATCAGCAACAACTTCGGCGTATTGCGCGAAGGCCAAGGCCTTGCCGACCGTGCGACCTTCGTAGTTGACCCAGACGGCGTCATTCAGGTCATGGAAATCACCTGTGAAGGCGTTGGCCGCAACGCGGTTGAACTCGTCCGCAAGATCAAAGCGGCGATCTACGTGCGCGAGCATCCCGGCCAGGTTTGCCCTGCGAAGTGGGAAGAAGGCGGCGAAACGCTTGCGCCTTCGATCGACCTCGTCGGCAAGATCTAATAATAATATCGGGTGCCGCGTGGTTTAGCGCGGCACCCACCCCCCAATAGCCGACCAATGCAGCCGCCATCCGTCGCGGCGTGACCGTGCTTGTTTGAAAGAGACCCAAGATGCTTGATGCTGCTACCACTGCCCAGTTGAAAACATATTTGGCAAACCTGCGCACCCCCGTTGAGCTCGTCGCGACCCTCGACGACAGTCCCAAATCTGCGGAAATGCGCGCGCTGGTTGAAACCGTCGTCGAGCAGTCGCACCTGCTGACCGCGCGTTATGATGGTCATGCGGATCGCGTGCCTTCATTCGCCATCCGCCGCGCCGATGGCACTGCTGAAACGCATTTTGCGGGCCTGCCATTGGGGCATGAATTCACATCTTTGGTCCTCGCGCTTCTCCACATGGGCGGACACCCGCCCAAGGAAGAAGCAGAGCTGCTCGATTCGGTGAAGGCGCTTGAAGGCGACTTCCGGTTCGAAACATTCTTTTCGCTGTCGTGCCAGAATTGCCCTGACGTTATTCAGGCCATCAACATCATGGCCGCGCTCAATCCAAGCGTCAGCCATGTGGCAATCGATGGCGCGATGTTCCGCGACGAAGTTGAGACCCGAAAGGTCATGGCCGTCCCTGCCATTTACCTGAATGGTGAACCCTTTGGCCAAGGCCGGATGGACCTGGCGCAGATCATGGCCAAGCTGGACACCGGCACCGTTGCCCGCGCTGCGGAGAAGATCGCAGCCAAGGAGCCGTTTGAAGTTCTCGTCGTCGGCGGCGGTCCAGCCGGCGCAGCGGCCGCGATTTATGCGGCGCGCAAGGGTATTCGCACCGGCGTTGTCGCGGAACGATTTGGTGGTCAGGTGCTCGATACGATGGGCATTGAGAATTTCATTTCGATCCAGCACACCGAAGGGCCAAAACTGGCGGCGCAATTGGAACAGCATGTCCGCGAATATGACGTCGACATCATGAACCTTCAGGCCGCGACGGAGCTTATCCCCGCTGCCGAAGGCGGCTTGCATGAGGTAAAGCTCGCGAGCGGTGCAACGTTAAAGGCACGGACGATCATATTGTCGACCGGTGCCCGTTGGCGCCAAATGGGCGTTCCCGGCGAAGAAGAATATCGCAACAAGGGCGTGGCATATTGCCCGCATTGCGACGGTCCGTTGTACAAGGGCAAGCGCACCGCCGTCATCGGCGGTGGCAACTCCGGCGTTGAAGCGGCCATCGACCTTGCGGGCATTGTCTCCCACGTCACGCTCGTCGAGTTTGACTCGCAATTGCGCGCGGATGCGGTGCTGCAAAACAAACTGCGCAGCCTACCCAATGTCGACATCATCACATCCGCGCTCAGCACGGAAGTATTGGGCGACGGCGAAAAGGTTGAGGCGTTGGTCTATACCGACCGTCTGACCGGGGATTCGCATCGCATCGATCTTGAAGGTATCTTCGTGCAAATTGGGCTGGTTCCGAACACCGAATGGTTAAAAGGACCGCTGCAGCTTTCGCCGCGTGGCGAAATCGAAGTCGATGCGCATAACGCAACGAATATCCCGGGCGTTTTCGCTGCTGGCGACGTTACGACTGTCCCGTACAAGCAAATTATCGTCGCAATGGGCGAAGGCACGAAGGCAGGCCTGTCTGCCTTCGATCACATCATCCGGCATTGATGGTCATACCGCTGCGGATCGGGAACATGCGTTCTCGGTTCGCGGCGACGGGATAATGTTTCGCCGTTAGAAATGCTTTCGTCGAAATCTGCTGTTAATGTCGCTTAACTTCAGCCACCAGGCGAACTTGATTATCCCAATCCCCTCACCGGTGAAAAAATGCGCAAGCTACTCATTCTGTCGTTGATGCTATGTGTCGCTGCCTGTGGCGGCGGTGAAGAAAAACGCGACCGCCCTGCGCCATTGGTCACGCTGGGTGCCGCAACGCAGCATGTATTTTCGGATCGCTATGTTGCCGTTGGCACCGCGAACGCCAATGAGCAGGTTTCCGTTCGCGCGCCTGTGACCGAACGCATCACGCAGCTTGGTTTTTCCGACGGCGACTATGTGCGGCAGGGCCAGATGCTGGCCGTTCTGGCGCAAGGGCAGGAAACGGCATCACTCGCCAGCGCGCAAGCGCGCGCGCGCCAAGCAGATCAGCAACTGGCCCGGATTAGTGAGCTTCACCGCCGCGGCTTTGCAACCAACGCAAATCTTGAGGCGCAGACCGCATCGGCGGCATCGGCAAGAGCCGCCGCCAATGAAGCGCGAGCAACGATTGGCGACCGCGTTGTGCGGGCCCCCTTTTCCGGGCAAGTGTCGCTGCGGCGCATATCGGTTGGCGCAGTTGTAAGCGCAGGCGACGAAATTGCCGCCGTCAGCGACCTGAGTTCCATCAAACTGGATTTCACAATACCAGAAACGATGTTGGCGAACGTCCGTGTTGGGCAAGACATCAGTGCGAAGGCTGCGGCTTACCCCGATTATGTCGCTTCAGGAAAAATCATTGCGATCGATCCCGTGGTGAACCCGCAAACGCGGACCGCCACGCTGCGCGCGATATTGCCGAACCGCAACGGACAGTTGAAACCGGGAATGTTGCTGTCGGTCACGATCACATCGAAAACGCGCACCGCCCCCGCTGTCCCTGAACTCTCGCTCGTCCGTGAAGGCGATGTGAGCTTTGTCTACATGCTCGATGCCGATCAAAAGGCGAAGCGTATTGCAGTGAAGACAGGCACACGCGACGGCAATCTGGTAGAAATCATCGACGGACTTAAAGTCGGCGACAAAATCGTAACCGAAGGCGTCGTGAAGCTGTCGGATGGTGCCAAGGTGCGCACTGGAAAAGCCAAATCTGGCGAAGCCCCCGCAAAAAGCAAATGATGCAAGGTTGAGATGACACTTTCCGACATCTCGGTCCGCAGACCCGTATTCGCAGCCGTAATTGCGATCTTGATGGTGCTGGTCGGCATTGTCGGCTTTTTAAACTTACCTGTTCGCGAATATCCCGACACGGAACCTCCGATTGTGTCGGTCGGTACAGCCTATACAGGCGCGGCCGCCAGTGTCGTCGAAACGCGGGTGACACAGGTTCTAGAAAACGCGCTTGCCGGCATTGAAGGCATTCAGACCATCACGTCGCGTTCGCGCGACGGGCAGTCCGATATCACCATCGAATTCGCGCCGGGCCGAACCGTCGACAGCGCAGCGAACGATGTCCGCGACCGTGTCGGCGGGGTGGCGGATGATTTGCCTGAAGAAGTGCTCGCGCCTGAAGTACGCAAAGTCGATGCCGATGCATCGCCCATATTGTTTCTCGTGGTGTCTAAACCGGGTTGGTCGCGGCTTGAACTCAGCGACTATGTCGACCGCAATCTGGTGGACCGGTTCTCCGCCCTCGATGGCGTGGCGCGCATATTTGTAGGCGGCGAAGCGCGGCCATCGATGCGTATTTGGCTGCAGCCAGACCGCCTTGCCGCATTGGGTCTCACGCCGCTTGATGTGGAAAATGCCCTGCGCAGCCAGAATGTCGAACTGCCCGCTGGGCGCTTGGAGTCTACCGATCAAAACGTAACCCTACGCGTCAGCCGACCATTTGGGAACGAGGCCGAGTTCCAACAGCTGATAGTTGCACGCGGTGCCGACGGATCGCTCACCCGCCTGGCGGATGTGGCGCGCGTCGAAACCGGTCCGGAAAATCCCTATGCCGCATTCCGGCTGAACGGACAGTCGGCGCTCGGTATGGGCATCGTCCGCCAGTCGGGTGCCAACACTTTGGCCGTCGCCGAAAGCGCAAAGGCGCTCGCCGAGAAAATCAAATCCGATTTACCGCAGGGAATGACCATTACCGTTGGGTCGGATGACTCGCTGTTCATCAGCAAGGCCATCAGCGGCGTGTGGACCACATTGGCAGAAGCGGCGGCATTGGTTGTCTTAGTCATCTTCCTGTTTTTGGGCAGCTGGCGCGCAACGCTTATTCCGGCGATCACCGTGCCCATCTGCTTGCTCGCGACCTTTGCTGTGCTGTGGATGTTCGGATTTTCCATCAACCTGTTGACGCTGCTCGCGCTTGTGCTTGCAATTGGGCTGGTGGTCGATGACGCCATCGTGGTGTTGGAAAATGTCTATCACCGGATCGAACAAGGCGAGCCTCCCCTTGTCGCAGCGGTCACCGGCACGCGGCAGGTCGCTTTCGCAGTTGTATCGACCACCATCGTCGTTTGCGCGGTGTTTGTGCCCGTCATGTTTCTGGCAGGCCAGACCGGCTTGTTATTCCGCGAGCTTGCGGGCGCCATGATTGCCGCCATCGCTTTTTCGGGCTTTGTCGCGCTCAGCCTTGCGCCAATGCTGTGTTCAAAACTGCTCAAGCAGGAAAAGCGCGGACGCATTGCATCTTGGGTAGATGATAAATTCCAACGCGTGGAAACGCGCTATGCGCATATGCTGTCCCGCGCGATTGCCAAGCCGTTGGCCGCGACGCTTGGCGTTATTGGCTTTTTGGTTGTTGCCGGCCTTTTGTTCACAACGCTGCAGTCCGAACTCGCACCAGCCGAGGATGTGGGCGTCATAAGCGTCAACATTGCCGCGCCGGAGGGCACTGGCTACAACGCCATGGACAAATATATGTTGGATGCGTCCAAACCGGTTTTGGGGCTGCTCGAAAAGGGTACAGTTCGGTCCATCATTCAACGCACGCCCGGCGGCTTTTCCGCAAGTGATGACTTTAACTCGGGCACCTTCCTTATCTTCCTGAAACCATGGGAAGAACGCACAGAGAAAACCGAAGATGTCGTCGCACAGGTCAATAAAATCCTGGCCGATCTGCCCGCTGTGCGCGGCAATGGTGCGGCGCGGTCCTCTATCGGACGCGGCCGGGGTCAGCCGCTGAACTTCGTCATCGCAGGGTCCACTTATGAATCCCTAAGCGTTGCGCGTGACAGGATATTGACCGCGGCGCGGGAAAATCCCGGCATTGTGAACCTCGATTCCGACTATAAGGAGA
>JBILOZ010000111.1:0-6659 GCA_044374245.1 Sphingorhabdus sp.
GCGGTCCGGAACGCTGGTCGGGATGATGGGAACGCTGGCGGGGCAACCCGTTGGCACGGTCGGCGCGATAGGGTGCGTGCTTCAGCCTGAAAAAAGGGCCTGTTGCATCAAGCTCTGAACAGCGCGAACATAGTTGGATGTGGCGGGAAACCGTCCTGTCCGTGCGGACAGCCTTTGGGGGTTTACGAACCTTACCCCCGATGGACAGCATGCCAGCCAGCAAAGGCGGCCCGGGGGCAATAGCCTGATGGAACAAGCGGGCCTTAATCAACCAACACCATCAGCCGGAAGCACGCACCAGCGCTTCCGCGCCGGCCGTCCCCCTTTTTGCACGCAGCACGTGCGCGTTCAGTTTCTGTAGGAAATAATCTTGCCGATGTTGGAAAGATTAGATGACTTTGGATTCAGCCCCAAGGATCAACGGTTCGGCTGGCTTGGCAACATTGGCGGCCGGGCGCGCGGTGGTTGGCGCGCCCTTCGATGATTTGTGCCGGAACTTGCCGTCAATCTGACCGCCCGGGGCGATTGTCAGATTGCTGTAGACGACATCGCCCACGATACGCGCGGTGGATTCGATCACCAGATCATTGGCCTCGATTGAACCTTCGACATGGCCGGACAGTTTCGCCGATTCGGCAATAACCTTGCCTGCGATAATGCTGCCTTCGCCTTGCACCAGATTGCCGCATGTCACGTCGCCCTGCACCTTGCCATCAACGTGCAGATCCACGCGGGCGGTGAGGTTGCCGACGATTTCGACATCGGAAGCTATGACAGAAAATGTATGACCCGAACTATTACGCACGTTATTATTCCTTTGCGGCGTTGCCGGCGCGGTTTCCGGCGACTGTTTGGACTTTGAGAACATCAGGGTTGGCCTCCAAAAACTTTCTCGGGTTGATCGCCCGACCATTCAGGCGGACCTCGAAATGCAAATGGCTGCCCGTCGATCGCCCTGTGCTTCCCATTCGTCCGATTTGCAAGCCACGATGCACCATTTGGCCCCGCGTAACATGCACACCGGAAAGATGGGCATAACGCGTTAATAGCCCGTTGGCATGCGTAATTTCAACTGTCTTGCCATAACCGCCGTTGAAGCCGGCAAAAGTCACACGGCCTTCGGCTGCAGATAGGATTGGCGTGCCCACCGGACCCTTGAAATCCAGACCGGCATGCATTGCGCCCCCACCGGTGAAGGGATCGCTGCGGAAACCAAAGCCGCTCGACATCATCATGACAGCGGCGGGCATCGATGTCGGGATCGCGGCCAGCGCGCGCTCCATGGCATCCATGCGGCTCAGCGATGCCGCCAGTTTCAAAAAGCGCGGGTCGCGGACATCTTTTTTGGTGCTGCCGAAAAAGGGTTCAAACACACCGCCCTGTGCGCTGCGCGCCTGCCGTGCGAGCACATCGGGGTTCAACCCGAACTGGCGGATGGCGGCCTCTGCCTTTGCCGTGCGGGCCAAGGCAACCTTGGTCATTTTTTCGGCAAACTGGATTTGGCGGACTTCAACACGGGCGAGGCCAGCGGCCTCTGGCACCACGGCACTGATGGTTTTTACGGTCTTGTCTTCAACTGTGGACTTGGCAGTTGCAGGGGTTTGGGGCTTGCCTTGCGGAACGTCGCCCAGAAATTGATCGCTCAAGCTTTCCAGCATTTTCTGCCGCCGCTCCAGATCTTTGGCCACTTCATCAATGGAACCGCGATAATTGGCGACGCGTTCTTCGGCTGATTCGACCTTCGCCTCTTGCTCGCTCAACGCCATGCGCTGCGCGGAAACGCTCAACTGATTGATCG
Organism: Sphingorhabdus sp.; assembly: GCA_044374245.1. GTDB lineage: Bacteria > Pseudomonadota > Alphaproteobacteria > Sphingomonadales > Sphingomonadaceae > Sphingorhabdus_B. The sequence goes on from JBILOZ010000111.1 coordinate 1,799, forward strand.
CCATGCCAAGCGTGACGACAAGCCACAGGCCAACGACAGACGCGACGGTGCCCGCAACGCGGCGTTGCAATTGCGCACTCAGTTTCAAGAACCGGACTTGGCCATTGGCCCGCATGAAAAATTCGCGGTCAATAAACCATCCAGCTATCCGGTTTTTCCACCCGGACATTCTGGTCTTTAGCGACACGTCCCACCCCGTTTTTTGTTCTGTTGCGCGGCCGTAGCAGAGCAAAATGGCAGGCGCGAATCGCCGACGCCGGACTCGTGACGAGTCGAATGAGTCACACGATGAGCTGTGGAAAACCTTTCTCAAATGTCACAAATTGTGAACTGTCTGTGCCTCCACATGTCCCGCGCGCGGCGTAAAAAGCCGCAAAATCAACGCTTTTTCCGCGATTCGCACAATGAACGGCGCTGACATGGTTGAAATCAGCGGCACCTTTCCCTTTTGCGGGCACTTCTCTACGGGTTGAACATATGACCGATTATCAGCCCCTGATGGCATCGATTGCCACTAAAGCGCGCGCTGCATCGCGGCACTTGGCGGCGGCGGATGACGCGGCCAAGGCGCGCGCGTTAACTTATGCTGCCCAGGCGCTGCGCGACCAATCGGCCGATATCCTCGCGGCCAATGCCATCGACCTGGCGGCAGGGACCAAGGCTGGCCTGTCCCCCGCCATGCTGGATCGCCTGAAACTCGACGAGGCGCGCATCACGGCCATGGCTGCGGCGGTGGCACAGGTTGCTGTGCTGGCCGATCCCGTCGGTCAAATCATCGACAGCAGCACGCAGCCCAATGGTTTGCAAATGGCGCGTATCCGCGTGCCCATCGGCGTGCTGGGCATCATTTACGAAAGCCGGCCCAATGTGACGGCGGATGCCGCGGCCTTGGGGCTGCGTTCGGGCAACGCCGTCATCCTACGCGGCGGTAGTGAGGCGGTGCACAGCAACCGCGCGATATATGCCGCGATGCTGGCTGGCATCACACAGGCCGGATTACCCGCCGACGCGGTGCAGCTTATCCCCACACAAGATCGCGAGATGGTCGGCCTGATGCTGCGTGCGCAGGGTGCGATTGACATGATCATTCCGCGTGGCGGCAAATCGCTGGTCGCGCGGGTGCAGGATGAAGCCCGCGTTCCCGTGCTCGCGCATCTCGACGGCATCAACCACAGCTATGTTCATAAGGACGCCGATCCGGCGATGGCGCAGGCGATTGTCGTCAATGCCAAGATGCGGCGCACCGGCGTTTGCGGGGCAACCGAAACCGTCCTGATTGATCAGGATTATCCGGCCGCTGCCGAATTGATTGGCGCGCTGATTGACGCCGGATGCGAAGTGCGCGCGGATGATGTGCTGATGGAACTGGATGCCCGCACCGTGTCCGCCGACGCGGATGATTGGGACACCGAATATCTCGATTCCGTCATCTCCGCCCGCGTCGTGTCGGGATTGGACGATGCGATCGAGCATATCGCCCGCCACGGATCGCACCATACCGACGCCATCATCACCAACAATGCCGATGCCGCAGCGCGCTTTTTGGCACAGGTCGACAGCGCGATTGTGATGCACAACAGCTCGACCCAATTTGCCGATGGCGGGGAATTCGGCTTGGGCGCGGAAATTGGCATTGCGACGGGCCGCCTGCACGCCCGCGGCCCGGTCGCGCTTGAGGGCCTCACGACCTATAAATGGGTTGTGCGCGGGAACGGGCAAATCCGCCCTTGAAAACCATTGGCCTCATGGGGGGATCGTTCAACCCCGCGCATGGTGGCCACCGGGCGATTAGCCTGTTCGCAATGGATTCGCTGTGCCTCGACGAATTTTGGTGGCTGGTGTCACCGGGCAATCCACTAAAACCCACAAAAGGCATGGCGCCTTTGCCCGCGCGGTTGGCATCGGCGAAGGACCAGACGCGGCGCACACCGATTAAGGCCACCGCCATTGAGCGCGAGTTTGGTACCGTGTACACCGCAGAAACCCTGAAAAATCTGGTCGCGCGATACCCCAAAGTCCGCTTTGTCTGGATCATGGGTGCGGACAATTTGTTGCAATTTCACCACTGGAAACACTGGCGCGACATTGCCCGATTGATGCCGATTGCAGTTATCGCCAGACCCGGCTATGATGCACGTGCTGTTGCGGGTCCCGCAATGGCCTGGTTCAGACGGTTTGTCCGGCGTCCGGACCAGCTTCATCACTGGACAAAATGGAGTACGCCAGCGCTTGTCTTTTTGCGCTTTCGTCCAGATCCGCGTTCAGCAACCGCAATTCGGCGTGCTGACCCATATTGGTTTCACCGATATAAGGAACATGGAACGCGTGACGGCGTTACCCGAAATATTGTGCTTTAAGGAGCAATCTTGATCGATACCGCATCCGTTCCGACTGCCGGCAATCTGGCCGCCAAGTCCAAGGAACCCACTTTGACCCCGGACGCCCTCCACGCGCTTATCCTGCAATCGCTCGACGATGATCAGGCGCAGGAAGTGGTGACCATCCCGCTTGAAGGCAAAAGCAACATCGCCGACCATATGGTCGTCGCATCCGGCCGTTCATCGCGGCAGGTGGCGTCGATGGCGCAAAAGCTTGCCGAGCGTATCAAGAAAGCCGGACGTCATGCCCGCATCGAAGGTTTGCCATCGGCAGACTGGGTGTTGATTGATGCCGAAGATGTCATCGTGCATCTGTTCCGTCCCGAAGTCCGCAGCTTCTACAATCTGGAACGCATGTGGGCATTTGGCGACGCGCCCGAAGCCCCGGCCCAATAAGCCCGAACGTCCGCGCCGATGGCGATGCGCCTGCACATCATCGCGCGCGGCAAAATCGGCCGCTCTGCAGAAGCGGAGCTGGTCGACCGATATCTGAAACGGATCAGCTGGCCAACGCGGCACAGCGAAATGCCCGATAAGGGCGGCGACCTTCCCAGTTCGGACAGCCCCTGCAAAACCATCATCTTGGATGAAAAAGGCGAACAGCTTGGATCGGTCGAACTCGCCCGCTTGCTCGAACGCTGGCGCGACGATGGCGTGCGCGAAGTGCGTTTCCTCATTGGCGCTGCCGACGGCTTTGATGACGAAGCCCGCGCTAGCGCCGACAAGCTCATCGCCTTTGGCAAAGCGACATGGCCGCATTTGATGGCCCGCGCGATGCTGGCCGAACAATTGTTCCGCGCAACATCGATCATTGCCAACCACCCCTATCATCGGGAAGGATAGAGCCATGCGGTTCTGGTCCGTCCTATTGCTCTTGATGCTCACGCCCTTTGCCATTGCGAGCAGCCTGATGGCGCAAAATGCGGGCAGCAGCAGCGCGCAACACGATGCCCTGCGCGATGCACAGGAAAAAGCGCTGCGTGCTGAACGGCGCAGCGAATTGTTGCGGCAGGAGGCAAGCAACGCCGAAAGCGCCGCAGATCGGCTGGTCGCGCAAAGGGCGGTGCTGTCTGCCGAAATCGACGCCGCCGAAGCGCAGATAGCAGCGGCGACCGCGCGGATTGCCATCATTAGCCGCCAACAAGAACTTCAACGCGCACAGCTTGGTGTTGAAAGCGAACCGGTGCTGCGCCTGAACGCCGCGCTTCAGCAGATGACGGGCCGCCCGGCGGTGCTGATGATGATGCAGCCCGGGCAACGCGAAGATTATGTGCATGTGCGCGCGGTCATGGCGACCGTGCAGCCCCAGATCATCCGCCGTACCAGCGACTTGCGCCAACGCATTGCGGTGCAAAGCGAATTGCGGGCGCAGGAATATCGCGCGCTGAAATCGCTGGGCGATGCCCGCAGCCGGTTGAAAAGCCGCCAGACAGATTTGGCCAGACTGCAAAGCGCCGCCGGTGGCAAGGCCGGCGCACTGTCCACCAACGCGGCCATCGCATTTGAACAAGCCATCGCGCAGGGTGAGCGGGCACGCGATATTGTTGGGCGCATGGATATCCAGCGGCTGAGCGCGGAAAAAGCGTCTGAACTCGCGGCGCTGGACGGGCCGATGCTCCGCCCCGGGCGCGCCACCAAGGCTGTGGCGGCGGGGACGGCCTATATTCTGCCCGCGCGCGGCAAGCTGTTGTCCGGCTTCAACGAACTCAACGCCACCGGCTATCGCGAACGCGGGGTCCGCATTGCACTTGCCGACAATATGCGCGTGGTCGCGCCAGCGGCGGGCACGGTGTCCTTTGCTGGCCGTTATCGCAGCTATGGGCGGATTGTTATCATTGAACATGGCAATGGCTGGAACAGCCTGATTACACATCTGGGCAGTACGCAGGTCAAAAAAGGGCAGGCGGTGAAGCAAGGCTTTGTGCTGGGATCCGCCAAACCCGACGCGCCGGAAATCGGCGTTGAACTGCGCAAAAATGGCCGTGTGATGGATATTGCCACGATATTGGGATGAACTATTGGCGTTCTTGTCGATGCCCGCATGCTGTTCGTGTTAAACATGCTTTCACCGCGGGTTCAGGCGAGGTATAGCATCGATGAAATGATGAAATGGATTGGTCTATGAAGAACCGTTTGCTGCCCGCGACTTGCGCCATTGTTTTGGCGCTGTCGGTCCCTGCGACTGTGCTCGTCGCGCAAAGCGTTCAGCAGCAACAAGCGCAAGCCGATCGCTTCAAAGAGCTTGAGGAATTCCTCGCGGTCTATCGCAAGGTCAAATTAAGCTATGTCGACAAGGTCGATGACAAGCAATTGATGGAAGGCGCGATTCAGGGGATGCTGGCCAGCCTCGATCCGCACAGTGCCTTCCTCGACAAATCCGACTTCAGCTCGCTGCAAACACAGATTGATGGCGAATATGGCGGCCTTGGCCTGACGGTTACGCTTGAGGATGAAGCGGTGAAGGTCATCGCGCCCACCAAGGA
>JBILOZ010000017.1:0-22609 GCA_044374245.1 Sphingorhabdus sp.
AAGAAATGCTTGAACTGGCATCGGTCGGATCAAAGGTTTTGCAGACCCGTTCGGTTGGCCTTGCGATGAAGGAAGGCGTGCGCGTGCAAGTGCTGTCTTCATTCGTTGATGAAAGCGCGCCTGACGCTGACAGTATCCCCGGCACGATGATTGTGACCGACGCAGAATTGGAGAAGTATCAAGTGGAACGCCAACTGATCACCGGAATTGCCGCCGACAAGAATGAGGCGAAGATCACCCTCACGCGCGTGCCCGACCGTCCTGGCGCGGTGGCCAACATCTTTTCGCCGCTGGCTGATGCAAATATCAACGTCGACATGATCATTCAAAACGTTGGCCGCGACAAAGGCGAGACCGACGTGACCTTTACCTGCCCGCAGGCGGACCTTGTGCGCTGCACCGACATCTTGGAAAACCGCCGCGATTCCATTGGCTACAACCGCCTGATCCCCGATACAAAGGTGACCAAGATTTCCGTCGTCGGCGTCGGCATGAAAAGCCATGCAGGCGTCGCGTCGACGATGTTCAGCTCCTTGGCCGACCGCAAGATCAACATTCAGGCGATTTCGACTTCCGAAATCAAGGTTTCGGTTTTGATCGACGAGGACGAAACCGAACTGGCCGTGCGCGTGCTGCACACCGCTTATGGGTTGGATGCGGAGTAAACCGCTTTCATTGCCAACTAGCGACCGATAAGAGACCGCTATGACCAAACTCAAACACCTCATGCAACGCGGCACGGAATTCCTTGGCTGCGACGTCGCCATTATGTGCGGCGCTATGTCCTGGGTTTCCGAACGGAACCTTGTGTCGGCTATCTCCAACGCTGGAGGTTTTGGCGTGATCGCGTGCGGGGCGATGACCCCTGAATTGCTCGATACGGAAATTGCCGCCACGAAGGCGCTGACGTCCAAGCCATTCGGTGTGAACCTGATCACCATGCATCCGCAAATCATGGAACTGATTGATGTTTGCGCGAAATATGACGTGAGCCATGTCGTGCTCGCGGGTGGATTGCCGCCCAAGGGCAGCATTGAGGCGATCAAGGCATTCGGCGCGAAGGTTATCTGCTTTGCCCCTGCGCTGACGCTCGCGAAGAAATTTGCGCGGTCCGGCGTGGATGCGCTGGTTATCGAGGGCAGTGAGGCAGGCGGGCATATCGGCCCCGTGGCGACGAGCGTCTTGGCGCAGGAAATCCTTCCAGAGCTGGGCGATCAACTGCCCATTTTTGTCGCGGGTGGCATTGCCCGTGGCGGCGCGATTGCAAGCTATCTCGAAATGGGCGCGGCGGGTGTGCAATTGGGCACGCGGTTCGTCTGCGCGCATGAAAGCATTGCCCATCCCAATTTCAAGGCGGCGTTCCTGCGCGCCAATGCCCGCGATGCGGTCGCCAGCGTCCAGATTGACCCGCGTTTGCCGGTCATTCCTGTCCGCGCATTGAAGAACAAGGGCACTGAGGAGTTCACCAAGAAACAGGTCGAAGTTGCCGCGATGCTGGATCGCGGCGAAATCGACATGGAAACGGCGCAGCTTGAGATTGAGAAATATTGGGCAGGGGCATTGCGCCGCGCGGTGATTGACGGCGATGTTGAATATGGCTCGGTCATGGCAGGCCAGTCGGTTGGCATGGTCCATGTGGAGCGGCCCGTGGTCGATATCATTGCCAAGCTGGTCGACGAAGCGAACACCGCGCTGGCGCGTTAGGTCTGCAACTTTCCCTATCGGGGATATCGTTAACCGTCTTGCCAACGCAACACAGCGTGCGCATATCGGTGCCATGACTGAAAATATCGCGACGGAACTCACCCCGCTCGACCCCGCATTCGTGACCACGACACGCATTGCGACAGCGATTGGATTGCTGCCCTTTGTTATCGGTGCCGGCGTGCTTGAGGTTGCCCAAGCCGCCCCTCCGGGCAGTTTCATCGTGCCGATGCTTTTGTTCTATGTCTTTGTCGCGTTCACCGTTCCGGCGCGCAAATATCGGCATTGGGGCTATGACATGGGCACCGACCGGCTGCGCATTGTGCGTGGTTACATGTTTTACCGTGACACCATCGTCCCGTTCGGGCGCATCCAGCATATCGATGTCGACCAAGGGCCAATTGACCGGCGCTACGGCCTCGCCACGCTGACGGTGCACACGGCGGGCAACCACAACAGCAAAGTCGCCTTGCCCGGTCTGGCCAATGCCGACGCGCTGGCGATGCGAGAGGCCATTCGCGCGGCTATCCGGCAGGACAGCTTGTGAACGAAGCCGTCGACGGCGAGCGGCTGCATATTAGCGGCTTGTTGGTGGGCTTTGTCTCGGGGCTTCCACAGTTGGTGTTTCCGATGGTCGCCGCGATCTTCGGCGTTCGCAAAGCCGACAATCCGGTTCTCATTCCCGTCGTCATCGCGCTTGTTCTGTTATTCAGCCTGTTCTTTCGCTGGTTGGCATGGCTGCGGTTTCAATATTTCGTCGGCGAACATGACATTCGTGTCGAGAAAGGGATTTTGAACCGGACGGCGCGCTCCATCCCCTATGCGCGTATTCAGGATGTCAGCATCGAACAAAAACCGCTCGCCCGCATGATGGGTTTGGGTGAGGTCAAGTTTGAAACCGGCGGCGGCGATGGCGACGATGCGAAACTGAGTTTCGTCACATTGGAGGAAGCAAACCGCCTGCGCGCTTTAATCCGGTCGCGTAAGGCTGGGGTTGCGGTCGCTGCTCCGGCAGATGTGCCAGCGCCTCTGGAAGAAGACGCACACCCGATATTTGCGATGGATAGCAAGCGCGTGTTTGTCTTTGGCCTCTATTCCTTTTCACTCGTGATTTTCGCGGTGCTCGGCGGTCTTGCGCAGCAATTTGATTTCCTGCTGCCGTTCGATTTTTGGGACGTCAAACATTGGATCGGGCTTGCCGAAGAGCGCGGTGTGAGCGTGAACCAGATCAACGGCGTTGGTTTATTCGCGCAGCTGATCTTGGCCTTCGGAGCCGTTACCAGCCTGATTTTCATTGGCTTTGCGACAGGCGTGGTGCGCACGATCTTACGCGAGAATGGTTTCCGGCTGGACCAGACTGCCAAGGGGTTCCGCCGTCGGCGCGGGCTGTTTACGCTCACGGATGTGATCATGCCCGCACACCGCGTGCAGGCGGCGATCGTGCAAACGGGGCCATTCCGGAAGCGCCGTGGCTGGCACAGCCTGAAATTTGTCAGCCTCGCGCAGGACAGCAAGCAAGAGGCCAACTATGTCGCCGCCCCCTTTGCGACGCTGGACGAAGTCTGGCGCATCGCAATAGCCGCCGCAATCGCTGCGCCCGATGGTGATGAACGGCTGCAGAGGGGCGCTGCTATATATTGGCTGACGCAGCTTATGTTTATTGTGCCCGTGCTGTTGACCGCCATGGCTGCGCTGGTGATTTTCGCGGACGCCCCCGTCGGCCGCACGACATTGTTGCTGCTGCTACTGTTGCTTCCGGGCGCTTTTTTCTGGCTGGACTGGCGGCAATATCGTTTCGGACTGGATGATCGTCAGTTGTATGTGAGGCGCGGTTGGTGGCGGCAACAGATGACGATTGCGCCTCAGGTGAAGGTGCAAAGCGTTGAAATTGCGCAAGGTCCATTGGCGCGGCGGCAGGGCCTCGCATCACTTCGTTTCGGCATTGCTGGCGGGACGATGGAGATGATCGCGCTGCCGCTGGCTACTGCTGTCGCTATCCGCGATGCCGTCATGGAAAAGGTTGTTGCCGTCGATTATTCAGCGATTAGGGTCAGGACCTATTAAATGCACCATCGCGGTTTGAGGCCATATTGTTCAGTGCAAGGCGGTAAGCGCCGGACTTAGTGGTTCTAAGTCCAAGCTTGCCAACGCAGATATGGACAATATGGGGCAAATCCGAAGGACGCCAAAATGGCTTCGATCTCAAAGCAAAATGCCCTTGCAGGCAGAATAACTGCCTGCGGCGGACATTTTACTTCGATATCTTTGCCATTTTGACGCCGCGATGGTGCATTTAATAGGTCCTGACCCTAATCAATCGCATTAGCAACCTGCGTTTCGATCACGCTGCCATCATCCTTGCGCAAGGTCATGACCACCTTTTTTGCCGCCCAATCAATGTCGATTTGACCAAAGTTGGCAATGCCCCAAAAACCGCCCGTCCGGCTTGGATCAGGTTCGCGGTCACCGCCGTCGCCTTTGCCAAAGGCGAGGTTAAGCGAGCTGGATGTGAAGTCCCACAGGGGTTTGGAAAGGCCCGGCGCATTGGTTTTGTAAAAGCCACCGGAATGCCGGTCGCCGGTCAGGAATATCGCATTATTAACGCGCTTTTGACCCAACAATGCATAAAGGCGGTCGCGCTCTTTGGGGAAATTGGTCCAGCCTTCGAAATTATGCGCGTCGGTGATCACCTGCGTTGACGAAATGATGAAGCGCACGTCTGCTGGCTTATCCAGTTCCTGTGCCAACCATTCCCATTGCGCACTGCCCAGCACGGTCGCTTTGGGATCCATGTTGGGAATATACCAGCCAAGCGCCGGCGCTGGATCGCGATAGGTCATGGAGGCGAGGTCGGAACGGAAAAACCGCGCATCGAGGATGATGAACTGAACCCGCTTGCCCTGCGGACCGACGATCCGGCTTTCATACACACCGGGGCGGGCGCGCACTTCGTCTGATGCACCCCAGAAAGTTTCATAGGCTTTCTCGGCCCATTCCTTGAACGCGAACGATCCGCCGGCGTCATTGGCGCCATAATCATGGTCATCCCATGTAGTCATCATGGGGATGCTGCGCCGAAATCGGTCAAATTCAACGCGGCTGTTTAGCTTCTTGTAGCTCGCGGCCAGCGTCGGGATGTCCGCCCCATTTGTTGGCCGCGTATCGCCATAGACATTGTCGCCGATCAACAGAAACGCCTGCGGATTTTGCGCGGCAATCACGTCCCAGAATTTCATGTCGCGGTTTTCGTTGACGCAACTGCCGAATGCAAAACGCGTGATTACCGTATCCGCAGAAAGCGCTGGATTGGCTGGCGCCTTGGGCAGCTTGACGTCCAGCGCGGCATAATATGGGCGCAATGCCTCCTGCGCGCTTTTTGGTGCAGCATGCGGCGGGGTGACCGTGCTCGCGCATCCCGAAAGAAGCAGGGCGAATATGGGGAGGGCATATTTCATGAGCGCAACTTGCCTTTGATCAACAATTGGGTTGCCCCTTCCTCGTCTTTGGAAAGCAGCGCGTCAATCCCGTATACGGTCGCGAGGTTTTGCGCGGTGATGACATCATCAACCGCACCCTGCGCAAAGACGGAACCTTGATGCAGAAGCACGACATGGTCCGCAAAGCGCACTGCGTGGTGCAAATCATGCAGGACCGCGACGACACCTTTGCCGCCGCGCGCCTGCTGCCGCAACAGCTCAAGGATGTCGAGTTGATAGCCGGGATCGAGGTTGGCCAAGGGTTCGTCGGCCAATATCCATTCCGGTTCGCCCGCCAACACGCGCGCCAGCAGGACACGCGCGCGTTCACCGCCCGATAACTCGGTAATCGGGCGCTGCGCAAAGCCATCGGTTGCGGTTGCGTGCATCGCGGCGGCAATGGCCCTGCGGTCATCGGCCGACGCCCCTGCACCGCGCGCGTGCGGTATGCGGCCAAGCGCAACCAACGCCTCGGACATGATCGCCCAATGCGTTTCTGCACCTTGCGGCAGCAGTCCGATGCGCTTGGCCCGCGTCGGTGCGGGCATTGCCGCAACCGCTTCGTCGCCAAGCGTTGCTGCGCCGCTGTTTGGCTTTTGCAGGCCCGCAAGGCAGGCCAGCAATGTCGACTTGCCTGCACCATTGGGGCCAAGGATGACGCTCAGCCTGCCCGCTTCAAACGTCGCATTGATCCCCTCAAGCGTCGCGGTGCTGCCATGGGCGAAGCTGAGATTTTGGACATTCAGGTTCATGCTGCACCCTTGCGATAGCGTAAAAGCAGCAGCAGAAAGAATGGCGCGCCAAGGACGGCCATGGCAATGCCAAGCCGCATTTCACCGGGGCCGGGGATGAGGCGCACAAGGCTGTCCGCCGTGAGCGTCAAAATCGCGCCACCCAAGGCAGAAGGCACCAAGATGCGGGATGGCTGCTCGCCATAAAAGCTGCGTATAAGGTGCGGCACGATAAGCCCGACAAAGCCGACGACACCCGACACGGCGACCGATGCGCCAACCGAAAGGCCAACGCCAAGGACAATCAGCCACTGTATCCGGAACAGGTCGATACCGAGGCTTTTGGCACCATTCTCGCCCAAGGTCAGCGCATCGAGCGCGCGGCCTGTGGTCAGCAACAGCAGCGCGCCAATTGCCATGAACGGCAGCGCGGTGAGCACGTCCTCCATCAACCGGTCGGTCAGCGCACCCATCAGCCAGTTCATGATTTCACTGGCGGCAAATGGGTTCGGCGCGATGCTGATGACAAAGGCGGTCAATGCACCCGCCAGCGTGGACAGCACCATGCCGCCCAATATGAACCCGATTGGCCCGCCACCGCGGCCGATCGCCAGCAGCAAAAGGATGCTGGCGCCCGCGCCGATCATCGCACAGCCGAATAGGCCAAAGGGCACAAGGTTGATGCCCAGGAAGATCGCCAGAACGCCGCCCAGAGCAGCGCTGGCTGAAACCCCCAGCACGGTCGGGTCAGCCAGTGGATTGCGCAAATAGCCCTGCAACACAGCGCCCGACAGCCCAAGGACTACCCCAACGCAAAGCCCAAGAAGCGCGCGGGGCAGGCGAAGCTCAAGGAAAATCCAGCCATCGGCATTGTCGGCGGCCCAAGACATCGGCCAAATCCAGACCTTCCCCGCCATCAGCGAAAGCAGGAACGCCGCAAGTGTGAGGCAAAGCAAAAGGCCAGTCATAAAACGCGACGTCATTGGCCACCTCCGCTTGCGCGCGCAGCCAAAGATGCCCGTGTCTTGGACAAGATCGCGGATATTTTAACGATTGTCGGACCGCCGCAGAATAACAGCTTGTCGGGAAAATCGACGATGCGCGTTTTATCGCCCAAATGCCGCAATAGCCTTTGCCGGGCGGCAAGCGCCCGGGCATCTTCGCCCTGCGCGCTGGTGGGCATGAAGATGACCGTCGGCGGATTACGCATCAGGGTCTCCAGCGGCAATATGCCCCATGACGCCAGCCCATAATCTGCGCTGGCATTGCGAAATCCGTGACGCTGTAACAGCTCGTCTTGTAAGGTGCCTTTGCCGGCAACAAACCCGCCATTTTGCCAGATCACTGCTGAAACCGGCGGCTGGGCGTTGGCGGGTTTTGGCAACGCATTCTCTATACGCGCAACCAGTTGTTCACCCGCCTCCACCCTGCCGATGGCTTTCGCCAGCGTACGGATTTGCGTGATGTCCTCTGCAATCGTCGGCGCTACACCAATGGCCACTGTTTTAATCCCGGCGCGCGCCAGAACGGCATTTGCACCCGACGATGCCAGGTTGCCGGTCAGCACCAATTTTGGGCGGGCCAAGAGCAATTCTTCTGCGCTCGCACCAATGGCGGGATACTGCATGGACCATGACAAAGGCGCAGACGCGCTTTCGGGATCGTGCGAATAAGTGCTGACCGCCGTCACTTGGCCGGGCAACGCGATTTCGGCCAGAACTGCGTCAATGCACGGGTTGTTGGAGACAATACCGCCTGGCACAATTGCAGCGTTGGTGGCGCATCCGGCTAGTGCCAATAGGGGCAAAATGCACCCACCGCGACGCATCAGAATTTGGCCCTGACGCCAACCGCGGCATTGCGGCCAAAGCTGTTATACCCTGCCACGACAGTATACTGCACATCGAAGATGTTATCGACGCGGCCATAAAGCTCAAGCCTGTCGTTGATTGGCAATGATGCCCGCAAGCCAACCAACGCATAGCCATCAAGTGCTACGCTGTTTGACGCATCGTCAAAGCTATTGCCGATCAACAACACGCTGCTGCCCACCGAGAGGCCAATGGGCGTTTGCCAGTCGACCGTCAGGCTGCCGCTATGCTGCGGACGTAAAGCCAGTCGGTTGCCGAAATTCGCACCCGCAGACCGGTTAACCGCATCGACCAGCGTGTAGCTTGCCCGAATGTCCAATCGGTCGGTGGGGTTCAGGTTGAAGCCAGCTTCCACACCCGTTGATTTCACGCGGTCGATATTTTCGGACTGAAAAGTCGCAAAGGAAAACGCGATCAAGTCCGTGCTGCGCCGGTTGAAATAGGTCGCGAAAAACCGGGCCCTTCCATCCAATATCTGCTGTTCGAAACCAAGGTCGAAATTGCGCGCGGTTTCGGGCCTTAGGTCGGGGTTGCCATAAGGTGGTTGACCTTCGCTGAGCGTCGGCGCGCGGAAGCCCTCGGCATAGGTGGCGCGTAACATGGTGCGGCCATCATTGGGGGTGAAGGCAATATTGCCGCCCAACGTTGTTTGCCCGCCATAATCCTTATATTGGTCATGCCGGACCCCGCCCGTCACCGTCAGCCCAGCAACAGGGCGAAGGATGATCTGCGAGAAGCCACTTGTGACATGGTTGCGCGCGATATCGGGTGCAGCGCCCTCAAAGGATGTGCTGGCGAACGACCGTTCATACTCCAAACCAGCGGTCAGGGTCAGGGCGTCGTTGACGTCAAACGCCGTGTGATATTCCGCGCGGTCGATGCTGCCATGGACAATGAAGTTGTTGAAGCTGAACACCACTGGGTCCGTGCCAAGCCGCCTGATATCGGTCCGTGTGTACGCAATGCGGCTTTGCATGCGGCCGTCGAGCGCAACGAAATTTGCCCCGACATAGCCGATAAATTGCCGGTTGCGGGTGACGGGCAGGGCATTCGCGCCGATCCCAAAGGCGGAGTCATATTCCACTGTCGCTTGGTTATAATAGCCGCGGAAATCGAGATTGAAGGCATCGCTGATGTTGACCTTCAACCGGCCATTGCCTGCGAAATTTTCAAAGCCATCGCGTTCGGTTCCGCCCGCCAGTGCCGAAATGCCTTGGGCATCGACATATGACCCGCCCATGCTGCCTTCTAACAAGCCACTCGTTCCGGCGATGTTGGCGTTCATCCGTTTGGTATCGGCGGCACCATATTCTGCGCCTAAGCGTCCTTCGAAACCATCTATCGGGGCCAGCGACTGGATATTGACCACACCGCCAATCGCCTGGCTGCCCCAGATGACCGAGTTCGGCCCGCGCAAGACTTCCACCCGACCAATATTGCCGGTCATCAGCGTGCCAAAGTCAAACGCACCATTGGGGCTGGTGAGATCATTGATCCGCACGCCATCAATGAGCACCAGCGTCTGCGAACTGTTGCCGCCGCGCAAAAACGCGCTGGCCTGACCGCCAAGACCGCCGCGCGCCGCAACGGTAACGCCGGGCACGCTTTGCAGGGCATCGCCGATGGTGGCGCTTTGCAATTGGTCGAGCCGTTCGCGGTCAACGATATCAATCGCTTGTCCGGTCTCGGATCGCGGCTGTTCAAAACCACTCGCGGTGACAACGATAACGTCGTCCCATTCATCTGCCATTGCAGACGCCGGCAGCAGCGCAAGCGCCGCGGCCGAATATTTTAACAAGGTCATGGATGTATCTCCTTCGCATGACGTCCAACACAATGTCGTCACGCGGAGGAAAACCCCGATTGCGCCAGTGTCCCGCAAGCACAAAGGACAAACCGCAATCAGGCAGGTCTCCTGGCTCCCGGGTCAGTGCTCTTGCCCCGCCTTCCCAGTTTCACGGTTACCCGTTTCCCCAGTGGCATATGGAGCAAAAGCTCGCCGGTTACAGTTGCGGGAACAGCGCCGGATTTCCGCCAGCTTCCCTATTATCCACGCTCTCGCGCAGACCTGGTGCGTGCGCAGAGGGTTACGCCGCTTTTGTACGGAGGGCAAGGGATTCAGCGGCTATGGGCGCTGGCGCTATTTAATGGCGGGTCTTGCCCGGGCGTTGCATGCCCCAAAATTGCGGGCCTTCGGGGACTTGCCAGCTATGCTTGATGGCAAAACCAAAGCTTTGATATAAAGGGATATTATGTTCGTCTGCGGTTTCCAGATAGGCGGGCAATCCATCCTGATCCGCCCGCTCTAACCCTGCGCGAATGGCCGCGCCGCCATAGCCTTTTCCCTGATAGGCCGGGTCGCATCCCGCATAATGTAAATACCAGACGGGCTCTTTGGGCAGATGTTTTTCGATAAGGTCGGCTACTTCGAGACCGCGAAATATCGAAAAGCGCAGCTGCTGGACGAACGGCAATATTAGCCGTGCGGTATCCAACATGCTGTCGCGCGCATTTCCCGGAC
Organism: Sphingorhabdus sp.; assembly: GCA_044374245.1. GTDB lineage: Bacteria > Pseudomonadota > Alphaproteobacteria > Sphingomonadales > Sphingomonadaceae > Sphingorhabdus_B. The sequence continues at coordinate 10,304 of JBILOZ010000017.1, forward strand.
CACGCCAAAGCGTGACCGCTTCTATGCCATCGGTTCCATACACCGCGCCTTTGCGATGTTCGTCGCGCAAGAACAGGTGGAACACGCCGGCAAGCCGCTGTGCGCGCAGCTTTGCGTCTGAAATGACATAGCTCCATCCGGTCTCGGTCTGGAACGCCCGCGCCAATGTCTCGGCGATTTCCAGATTGTCCGTTGGCTTCAACAAACGTGCGTGCGGCAAATTAGGCCTTCGCTTGGGTTAGGATGGGCAGATTGCGGACGCGCTTGCCGGTGGCCGCGAACAGCGCATTGGCCAAGGCAGGGGCAGCCGGAGGAACGCCAGGTTCGCCAATGCCGCCCATATCCGCGCCGCTGTTGAGGAAATGGATATCCATCACCAATGGCGCGTCTGCCATTTTCAGCAACGTATAATCGGCCAAGTTGCTTTGCTGAACCGCGCCATTTTCAAGCGTAATCGCCTCACCAATGGCGGACGAAAGCCCCATGATGATGCCGCCTTCAATCTGTGCCATGGCGGCGTCCGGGTTAACAATGCTTCCGGCGTCCACGACCGTTGTTACCTTATGCACTTTGGGCATGCCGTCGTCACCGACCGACGCTTCGATTACCTGCGCGACGATAGTTCTGAAACTTTCGACCAGTGCAACGCCGCGACCCGTTCCCGCGGGAAGGGGGGAGCCCCAACCACTGCGTGCGGCAACTTCGTCCAATACGCGTAAATGCCGCGATCCTGCCTTCAAATGATTGCGGCGAAATACAACCGGGTCTTCGCCCGCTGCATGGGCCAGCTCGTCCATGAAGCTCTCATTGTAAAAGCCCTGCTGCGTCGAGTTGACCGAACGCCACGCGCCCGTTTGCTGGTTTGAAACATGTGCAAAATGCCGGCGCGACACGGCGGGCAGGGTATAAGGAAATACCGTTTCACTCTCCGCGCTTTCGGGTTGGGCATAGTCATTGCGATATGCAGTTATCCGCTTTTCTTTGGTCAACGACGCCTTCAGCGCGGCGGAGCTTTGTGGGCGATATGCGCCTTGGGCGACTTCTTCCTCGCGGCTCCAGATAAGCTTCACCGGATAAGGCAATTGCATCGCAAGCTTTGTGACCTGACCCACGATTTCCATATACATCGGCAAACGGCGGCCAAAGCTGCCACCGATCATCATCGGGTGGAAGGTCACATCATCCGCATCGAGACCGGATACCTCGACGGCCATCATCTTGGTCGCAAGTGGGTCCTGCATGCCGCCCCAAATGTTGAGCTTTCCATCCTTGAAATGGGCGGTCAGGGCGAATGGCTCCATCATCGCGTGGTGCAAAAATGGTACCTGATATGTCGCCTCGATCGGTTGTGCCCCAAGTCCGGCCTGCACATCACCGTCGCCGGCTGTGCTATCCGCTTCACCCTTGGCCATTAGGTCGCCCTGCGCTTTGAAAATGGACGCGGTCGAAATGCCGCCATTGCCGCCGTCCGAAAACTGAGGGGTGAGCGCGCGCAAGCCGGAAATGGCGGGCCAATAGCCTTTCGCCACGACAGCAACCGCATCATCGAGCTTGATGACTTTCTCGACGCCTTTGACCGCCAAAGCAGGCGCCGTGTCTACAGACGTTAATTTGCCGCCACGCACAGGCGCAGCCATGATCGTTGCGACGCGCATATCAGGAACCGAAAAGTCGATGCCATATTGCGCGCTGCCATCGACCTTCGCTGGAATGTCGAGCCGCTGCATCGATTGGCGCATGATGCGATATTGCGATGGATCCTTCAGCTTTGGTGCATTGTCGAGCGACAAGGTCGCAGCTTCCGCCGCCAGTTCGCCATAGCGCAACGCACGGCCGGATTTGGAATGGATGACATGGCTGTCCTGTGTCGTCAGTTCATCCGCCGGAACGTCCAGGCGCTTTGCTGCGGTTTCAATCAATGCCAGCCGCGTCGCCGCACCGACATTTTGAAAAGTCACCCGGCCTGTGAAGCGCAAAGCGGTTGAGCCGCCGGTCATCTGAAGGTTCATTTGCCGCGCGATGAAGGACAGAAATGATTGCGGAATGCCATTAATGATCGCAGGCTGACCCGTCATATCGGCAAGGAAAGCGCGTCCAAGCCCCACATTGGCGAACGCCGGTTCTGCGGGTGCAGAAACAACCCGCACCTGATCCCACGCGGCATCCAGTTCTTCGGCCAGCATTTGGGCAAGACCGGTGTTCGATCCCTGACCAATGTCGGTATGCGGCGAATAAATGGTGATGCTGTCATCCTCACCAATTTTCAGCCACGTGGCAAAGCTGTGACCGCCGTCGCTTTCAAGGCGCGCCTTGGCGGATTTGGCGGCATTGCTGTCGGCTATGGAAATACCGAACAGGCCGGCACCGACGACGGCGACACCACCAATTAGGAAGGCACGGCGTTTGACGCCCTTGCGCTTTGCTGGTTGCACTTCAGTTGCGGGGTTGTCAGCCATTATGCCGCTCCTGCTGCAGGTTTCGCCGCTTTCGCCGCTTGCCCTGTCGCGGCATGAATCGCCTTGCGAATGCGCGGATAGGTACCGCAGCGGCAGATGTTGGTCATCGCCTCGTCAATTTGTGCATCACTTGGGCTGCCCGTTTTTTCGATGAGCGCCACAGCGGCCATAATCTGCCCCGACTGGCAATAGCCACATTGCGGAACCTGCGCAGAAATCCACGCTTGCTGCACCGCGTGGAGCGTGCCGTCTGCCGATTTTAGGCCTTCGATGGTCGTAATCGATTTGCCTGCGACTTCGCTCACGGGAAGGCTGCACGAGCGGGTGGGCTCGCCATTCACGTGGACGGTGCACGCGCCGCACGCCGCAATGCCACATCCGAATTTCGTACCCGTTAGGCCAAGCTCTTCGCGAATGACCCATAGCAACGGCGTGTCCGGCTCCGCCGCAAGCGCCACTGGCTTGCCGTTGATCGACGTCTGAATTGCCATGCAAATAAGCTCCCACCCAAATCTGCGTTTCATATAGCAACGCTCCTGCCACTTTGCTAGCGCATTGCCATGACTATGGGCAGCGCCAACCACGACCGTATCCTTGCCGCCGCAATTGACTGGGCAGGCGCGCCTATGGCGATTGCGACGGTGGTCGAAACCTGGAAATCCGCGCCATGTCCGGTCGGCACCCATATGCTTGTGCATGCGGACGGGCGCTTTGTGGGTTCGGTTTCGGGTGGCTGTGTTGAGGGCGATGTTCTTGAACGCGCGCAATTGGTTTTGGCAGGCGCGCCGCCGGTGCTGCGCCGATATGGCGTTGCCGACGATGCGGCGTGGGACGTGGGTCTGCCCTGTGGCGGGGATATTCAGGTGCTGGTCCAGCCTGTTTCCGCCGATGGTTTTCCGGCGCATCTGTTTGCCGACATCATGAAGGCGCGCTCGGCGGGTGCGGCGCTGTCGGTTGTGACGCATTTGGAATCGGGCCGCAGTGCTTTGCTGGACGATGATGCGGGTGCGGGTTTCGTCAATATCTACCATCCGCCGCGCCGTTTGCTGATTGTGGGCGCAGTCGAAATTGCATCGGCCCTTGCCGCCATTGCGGTATCGCAAGGGGTGGATGTCACTTTGTGCGACCCGCGTGGACGGTTTTTAACGGCAGAGCGCTTTCCCGGCATCCGGTTGGATGACCGCTGGCCCGATGACGCGGTTAAGGCCTTTGCACCCGATAGCCGAAGCGCGATTGTGACGCTGAGCCATGATCCCAAAATCGACGACCCTGCGCTGGCGGCGGCGCTGGCCAGCCCTGCGGCCTATGTCGCTGCGCTCGGTTCCGTCCGGTCGCATCAGGCACGTCTTGCGCGGCTCTCGGCGGCGGGTGTCAGTGTAGAACAATGCGCGCGCATTGAGGGGCCCGCGGGCGTTGCGATTAACGCCATCAGCGCGCCCGAAATCGCGCTGTCTATCGCGGGCGGCATGATCCGCGCGTTTAACCAAGGGTTGCGTTAATGCAGGCGAAGGACGTCGCGATCGTCCTGCTGGCGGCGGGCAATGCGCGGCGCTTTGGTTCTGATAAGTTGATGGCGGATTTTGAAGGTGCGCCAATGGGTGCGCGTGTAGCACATGAGCTGGTTAGCGTTGCGGCAGCCGCGCATTTCGCAGTGTGTCAGCCCGACGCAGTTATTGCAGCGCATTATGCGCGTTTGGGCTTTGATATTGTCGATAACCCGCGCGCGGACCTTGGGCTATCTGGCTCGCTTCATCTCGCGGTTGAGGCGGCGTTGCGCACCGATGCGCAGGCGTTGCTGATCGCGCTGGCCGATATGCCGTTCGTGCAGACTGCCCATATCGACACGTTGATTGCGGCTTGCACCGATACTGTCGTCGCATCGTTTGACGGACACCAGCCCATGCCGCCCGCTATATTTCCGCGATCTCATTGGCCGGATTTGCTGGCGACAGTTGGCGATGCTGGGGCGCGGCATATTCTGGCTGGTGCCGAAAAACTAACCGCACCTGCGGGCACATTATGCGACATTGATACGCCAGATGATTTGGCCGCTTCAAAAATTTCGTTTCATCGCATAGACCGTGCGCAATGAACCAAATATCTGCCCGCCCCGCTATCGAAGCTGCTTTGCGCAATCCGAACCTTATGGCGGCGGCTGTCGCGCTTTCCGAAAACAGGTTGGAGGATGCAGAGCCGCTGTTGCGCGGTCATTTGCGTGATGCGCCGACGGACGTTGCCGCAATTCGCATGATGGCGGAATTGGCCGCGCGTGTGGGCCGGTTGAAGGATAGCGAGGCATTGCTTCGCCGCGCGCTTGAGCTGACACCGGACTTTGGCGCTGCGCGTGCCAATCTGGCAACGGTGCTGTATAAACAGAACCGGTTTCCAGAGGCGCTTGAGCATCTGAATGCCGTGCTCGCCGAAGACGGTGACAATCCGGTGCAGCAAAATTTGAAGGCTGCGGCACTTGGGCGGATTGGCGGTTATGCAGAGGCGATTGCGCTGTATCAGGAACTGACCGCGCGTTTCCCCGATCATGCCAAATTGTGGATGAGCTATGGCCATATGCTCAAAACCGTCGGCAATCAGGACGAAAGCGTTGCGGCATATCGCCACGCCATATCGGTGGAACCAACGCTGGGCGAAGTGTATTGGAGCCTTGCCAATTTAAAAACCTGCCAGTTTTCGGACAATGATGTTGCGGCGATGGATGCCGCGCTGACGTCGGCCGGATTGGCGGCAGAGGACGCGTTTCATCTGCATTTTGCGCTGGGTAAGGCAAGTGAAGAGCGCGCGGATCATGCCGCCGCCTTTGCCCATTATGCCAAGGGCAATGCGCTGCGTAGTGCGGAGCTGCATTATGATCCGCAAAGCACAAGTAAACAGGTCGATAACATCTCTGCGCACTTTACCGCGCCATTTTGGGGAGCGCGCGCGGGGCAGGGGCATATGGCGCCAGACCCGATCTTCATCATCGGCATGCCGCGCGCGGGTTCGACGCTGATCGAGCAAATCCTTGCGAGCCATTCCATGGTTGAAGGGACGATGGAATTGCCCGACATTCCAGCGATGGCGCTGCGTGAAGGGCGCGGGTCGGACTGGATCGATGCGACGGTTGCACTATCCGCCGATGATGCCGAAAGGCTTGGCGCGGAGTTCATCGAGCGCACGCGCATCCAACGTAAAACCGACAAGCCATTTTTCATCGATAAGCTGCCCAATAACTGGAATTATCTGGCGTTCATCCGCCTAATTCTGCCCAACGCCAAGATCATCGATGCGCGGCGGCACCCGCTTGATTGCTGTTTCTCCAATTATCGTCAGCATTTCGCCAAGGGGCAGGCGTTCAGTTATGACCTTGCGCATATGGGCCAATATTATGCTGATTATGTGCGGGCGATGGCGCACTTTGATGCGGTTGCACCCGGCTATGTTTACCGCGTCATTCACGAACAATTGTTGGAAGATCCGGAGCAGGAAATCCGCAATCTCCTGGAATATCTGGGGCTGCCGTTTGACGAGGCGTGCCTGAATTTCCATGAAAACAAGCGCGCCGTGCGCACGGCGTCGAGCGAACAGGTCCGCCGCCCCATCAACCGCGACGGTGTTGACCAATGGAAACCTTATGCGGCGCATCTTGAGCCGTTGAAGCGCGCACTTGGCAATTTGTGGGAAATTTATCCTGCCGCAGCATAGTTGCTGGGTTGCAACACAATGATTGAAAATTGTATGCAAACGGCTGATAGAGCGAAAATATATTGCGTGGGGGCGCAATTGGGAGCCTATTTATTTCAGGGTAACAAGGGAGGAACGCTGCATGCGCCTACAAAGTCAAAAGTCTAACGTCCGAACAGCTCTGGTCTTGCTGTTGACATCAACCGCCTTCGCAGCGCCAGCTATGGCGCAGCAAGCAGCAGACGCAGACGCAGACAGCAATGTCATCGTCGTGACTGCGCAAAAGCGTGAACAGAATCTGCAGGATGTTCCTGTCGCCATCACCGCCATTGGTACCGAGAAACTCGACCAACTGCAGGTCAAGGAATTCTCCGACGTCGTTAATTCCTGCCGTCGGTCACGATCCAACAGGGCGGCCCCGGCTTTGCTCAAGTCTATTTCCGCGGCGTAGCTTCGGGCGAGAATGCCAACCACTCGGCTTCATTGCCGACCGTAGGAACGTATCTTGACGAGCTGCCGATCACGACCATTCAGGGCGCGCTTGATTTGCACGCGTACGACTTGGCGCGCGTTGAAGCACTCGCGGGGCCACAAGGGACGTTATATGGGGCCAGCTCGATGGCGGGTACTATCAAGCTCGTAACCAACGCGCCTGATACCAGCGGCACTTATGGTTCGGGGGGCGTCGAAATAAACAATACCGCGCACGGCGATTTTGGCCAGGTGCTGGAAGGGTTCGTCAACGCCAAGATCAGCGACAACGCCGCCGCGCGTTTGGTCGGCTGGTACCGTAAGGACGGTGGCTATATCGACAATATCGCCGGCAGCCGAGTTTATCGCATATATAAAAATACAGACACTGACGGCGATGACGAAGCCGACACCTTGGTCGACGCGCCGGGTGACGACATCACGCAAAGCAACGCATCGTTAGCGGAAGAGAACTACAATGATGTCGAAACTTACGGTGCCCGTTTGGCACTTGGTATCGATCTAGACGATAATTGGACATTGCGACCAACGTTGATGGGGCAAGTACAGACCGCAGACGGTAGTTTTGCGCAAGAGCGGTCGGGTCAAACGACCAAAAAATTGCAGACCGTTCAGTATAATCCGGAAGGTAGCCGGGATAAGTGGATCCAAGCTGCGCTAACTATCGAAGGCAAGATTGGTAATTGGGATGTTACCGCGGCAGGCGGACATTTGCGTCGTAAGTCAGAAACACAATTGGACTATTCCGATTATGCCTATTTCTATGACGCGCTGGCTGGCTATGCGGTGTATTTTTATGATAACGCCAATGCACAAATAAGCCCCAACCAATACATTCAGGGCATTGACCGGTACAAGAAGACCTTCGGCGAATTGCGCGTATCATCGCCTGCCGATGCCCCAGTGCGTGTCATCGCTGGTCTGTTTTACCAGCGTCAGTCGCATGACATTGAGCAGCACTACATCATCGATAATTTGTCCGACGATCTGCAGGTTCAGGGAACGGTCGACAATATTTGGCTTACCAAACAGCTTCGCGTTGATCGCGATTATGCTGCGTTTGGTGAGGCGAGTTACGATGTCACTGACAAGCTGACCGTTACCGGTGGCCTCCGCGTATACAAATACGATAACTCGCTTGTCGGTTTTTTCGGTTTCAGCAATCCCGGATACAGCACCAATTCCGTATATCTTTGCCAAGGCCCATCAAAGGTCGCGGGATCGCCATGCACGAACGTCGACAAATCGACGTCCGACACCGATTTCATTCACAAGCTTAACGCGACTTATAAATTCAACGACGATGCGCTTGTTTACGCAACATGGTCGCGCGGTTTCCGGCCAGGCGGTATTAATCGCCGTGGTTCGTTGCCACCATATGGCGCCGACGAGCTCGACAATTATGAACTGGGCTGGAAAACGACCTTCGGAGCTTTCCGTTGGAACGGAGCGGTCTATCAAGAAGATTGGAACAATATCCAGTTGTCCTTCCTTGGCGCCAACGGTCTGACGGAAATCCGCAATGCCGGCATAGCCCGTATTCGCGGCGTTGAAATGGATGTCGGCTATCGTGCCGGCGGCTTCAGCATCAACACTGGCTTCAGTTACAATGACGCGCAAATTCGTCGTGATTTCTGCTCTATTGCCAATGCGACATATGATTGCACCATCAACGTTGATCTTGACGGAAGTGGGGCAATCGATGACTCAGACGAGATCAATGAGGTTCTCGCTCCCGCTGGCTCACGCCTGCCTACCACTGCCAAGCTTAAGGCCAATGCGGTTGCACGTTATGAATTCCCGATTGGGGCATTTGATGGGCATGTGCAGTTTGCACTTAATTACATCGGCGGCCGGCGCAATGACCTGCGCCCTGCGCAGAACGCAATCAAGGGTAATTTACCCGCCTATACGACCGCTGACATCAGCGTTGGTATTAAGGACGACGTTTGGAAAATTGATGTGTTCGCAACCAATCTGTTCGACACGAACGGCGTTGTAGGAACCGGCGTTCAATGTTTTGAGACCGTCTGCGGAACTGGCGTAACACCGGCTACCCCTACTGGCGGTGCGTTTTATGATAACGTCATTCGTCCACGGCTGATTGGCGTGAAATTCTCACGCGATTTTTGACAATTGTTCGCTTTTCTTCCCTGCAAAAATTTGTAGGGAAGAAGGGTGAAATTCGTCATTAAATGAATGACATAAAGTTTGTTGCCATGGGCAACAGGGGGGGAAAGCCGGATCTGTATAGATCCGGCTTTTTCATTATGGCTTAGCCGAATATCCGCTTCAGCATGCCTCTGTCCGCCAGCACTTCAGCAGCGCAGTTGTGGCCCGGAGCGCCAGTGACGCCGCCGCCGGGGTGGCTACCTGCGCCGCACATATACAGGCCCTTCAACGGTCCGCGATAGGCGCCATGGCCCAAGATAGGACGTGCTGACCACAATTGGTCGAGGCTCATATTCCCGTGCATGATGTCGCCGCCCACAAGCCCGAATTTGCGTTCGAGGCCCTTGGGGCTCAGTATTTGCCGGCCAAGGACGGATGCGCGGAAACCCGGTGCATAGGCCTCTACTGTGTCGATGATGACATCGGCGGCCTTGCCCTCTTCGGCATCCCAATCGCGCTTGGAACCATCTGCATTATCCGGAAGCTCCGGTGCAAATTGCTGGCAGAACAGGCTGGCGACATGTTGCCCCGCAGGCGCGAGGCTGTCGTCGATGATTGACGGGATGAGCATCTCAACAATCGGCTTTTGCGACCAACCATCGCGCTTTGCATCTAGAAACGCGCGGTCCATATAATCAAGCGTTGGCGCAATGATGATACCCGATTGGTGGTGTTCGCCGGGTTCGGGCAGGCACGTAAACTTGGGCAGTTCGGAAAGCGCAACATTCATACGGAACGTGCCGCTGCCCGCCTTAAAGCCTTTTACGCGGCGTTTGAATTCGGGTTTTAAATCGGCGTCGTCGAACATGCGTTCGTACAACAGCTTGGGCCCAACGTTGGAGATTACGCGATCGGCGACGATTTCCTCGCCACTTTCCAACCGGACGCCAGCCACTTTTTCGCCGTCGACCAGCACGCGGGATACCGGTGCTTCAAGGCTGATTTCCACGCCAAGTGCGACGCACACCTTCGCCATGATTTGCGTAATCGCGCCCATGCCGCCAATGCTATGTCCCCATGCGCCCTTGTTGCCGTTCACTTCGCCAAAGACGTGGTGCAGCAAAACATAGGCGCTACCGGGCGTATCCGGGCTGGCATAGTTGCCCACGACTGCGTCGAAACCGAACGCCGCCTTGACCGCTTCGCTTTCGAACCAGCTGTCGAGGAAGCTACGTGTCGATTTTGTGAACAGTTCAAGCACGTCACGTTGCTGTGATAGGTTGAGCTTCATCAGCCCGCGTCCCTGTACGGCGGCGTCGATGAATGTCTTCAGACCGTCACCGACATTGGGCGGCGATTTCAGCGCAAGATCGCGCAAGACGTCGGCAACACCTTCCAACATATCATAATATTCGGGAAGCACTGCGGCGTCATGTTTTGAAAAACGCGCAAATTCCGCCTGTGTACGCTCAAGCCCGCCGCCCAGTTTCAAATAGCCGCCGTCTTCTTGCGGCAGGAAATTCGATATCGGGCGTTCAATGACACGGTAGCCATGGTCGGCCAGTTTCATGTCCGAAATGACCTTGGGCTGAAGCAGGCTGACGGTATAGCTTGCGACCGAGTTGCGGAAACCGGGATGGAATTCTTCGGTGACGGCTGCACCACCCACGACATCGCGGCGTTCGACGATACGCACCTTTAGCCCAGCGCGCGCCAGATAAAAGGCGCAGACAAGGCCATTGTGGCCAGCGCCAATGATGAGTGCGTCATATTTTTGTGTCATTTTTTGCTCCAGCCCTGCGCAGGGCGTTGTTCAAGGCGCGCCTCGGGAATGATGTTTCGAATTTGGCGACAGAAGCTTTTAAGGCAAACTTCCTTGTCGGACAGCGGACCCATGGAAAAGCTTTGGCTAGCCATGCCTTGCTGCACGCGGGTGATGAGGACGGTGTCCTCCGCATTTACTTGGCGGTTAATCCGCCAGTTGAGATAGCGTGCAGCGCGCATTTCACGGCGGTCATCGGGTAAGACATAGCTAATCTCACGGATCACACAGCTGGTGGGGCCAGTTGGCAGCCATTGCATGAAATCGACTTGATCGGGATAAATGTCGAACGCGACCGACGGCCAAAGTTTGAAGTACAACCAGCGTTTCTGGTTGGCGGCGGGCAGATGCGGCACTGGCGGCAACAGATTCTGATAGCCGCGCTCTGACCAGTTGGCCGATGGCCGGTCAACAAGGTCGCCCCACATGCGGTCGACATGTGGCTCCGCCTCAATGCCGTAGCTTTTGCCGAACATCCGCGTGAGGCCGGGATGCGCCACCGGAATGTGAAGGCCATCGGAATAATTGTCGCCGACATTTTTCCAGTTCACAGCGCGCGGTCGCATCGTCACACGGCCAAGCGCCCTGAGTTCTTCAAAACGATAGGGTGCGACTTGGTCTTCATAAGGCGCCATCATGTCGGCGACCGAGGGGCCGCCGCTTTCCAGCCGAACAAAGACAAAACCGCGCCAGATTTCCATGTCGACGGCGACAAGACCGGCTTTATCCTTGTCCAAAGTGGGGTAGGACGCGCTGTCAGGAACACCCGTAAGGCGGCCATCAAGATCATAGGTCCAGGCATGATAAGGGCACACAAGTTTCTTGGCGCATCCGCCCGATCCATCGACCAAGCGGCTGCCCCGGTGGCGGCAGACATTGGTAAAGGCACGCAGCACCTGATCCGCGCCGCGCACGACGATGACGCTTTCGCCAATATAATCGAGGCTATGCCAGTCGCCAATGTTTGCGACATCGCTGACATGGCAAACAACTTGCCATGAGGGACGGAAAATCCGATCTACCTCAAGCGCTGCAAATTCAGGATCATCATAGGTCCATGCTGGCAGGCTCCAGCCGTCCAGATTGTCACGCTCTATGTGCAGGTCTGATTCGGACATCTTGCTCTCCTTATTATACGAGTGTATAACAACTGGATGAGCGCGCGACAAGCCTTCACCCGCGAAAGCGCCGACACGCGGCGAGACGCCTTAATCGTGGCCTGTACGCGCTGTCTGGGAACGTATGGAGCGCAGGGCGTATCGGTACGTGCGATCTGCTTGGAAGCCGGCGTGTCACCGGGATTGCTGCGGCATTATTTCGATGGAATTGATGCGCTCATCGCGGAAACATATCGGACGACGGGCGCACGCGTTGCCGCAGCGATGCACGCGGCCGTTGTTATGGTTCCCGAATCAGATCCGCGAGGGCGATTGTTGGGGTTTATCACCGCCAGTTTTCGTGAACCCATTGCCGACCCTGCTTTGCTCGCGACATGGCTCGCCTTTTGGAGCCTGTCGCGAACGTCGCCCATAATCGGACAAATTCATGACGAGCTGTACGCCGAAAACCGGCACGATATTGAACGGCTGATAGCCGCCTGTCCCAACGCGCCGAAGGATACACGGCTGGCCGCGGTGGCGCTGACGGCGCTGGTCGATGGCTTGTGGTTGGAACTGAGTTTGGGCAACGCGCCGTTCAGCGTTGCTGAAGCCGAGGCACTGGCCGAAAAGTGGGTGGATAGTTTCATTT
>JBILOZ010000114.1:0-6516 GCA_044374245.1 Sphingorhabdus sp.
TTGTCCTTATCCGTGCCAGACGTTTGGCAGATGGTTCGGCCAACGCCATGGCGCAACCATAATCACGTCTATCTGCATATTTTCGCATTCTTTTCCATATTTCGGGAGCAGAATTTCGGCCGCAGCGGCAACGCGGCGTAATCTGTAGGCGTCAATCGCGGTGGCGAGGTCACGCACATTTGCGCGCGCTTTTACTTCCACGAACGCAATGGTTTTGCCGCGCCGCGCGATCAAGTCGACTTCGCCGCGTGGCGTTTTCACACGCGTGGCGACGACCCGCCACCCCTTTAGCCGCAAAAACCAGGCAGCGATGCTTTCGCCACGCCGCCCCAATTTTTCTGCGGCCAGCCTGTTCACTGCGACTTCAGTTGCGTAGCGCGCATATAGACATCGCTGCGCTCCAGCCCGAAACGCTTGGCAATGACGCCAGCGGCTTTGGCGGCGGACATGGTATCCAGTGCTTCGCGCAATGCTGCGTCCACATCGCCGGTGTCATAGGCAACGTCATCCGCCGGCGGACCGATGATCAGGACGATTTCACCCTTTGGCTCTTGCGCAGCATAACGCGCGGCAAGCTCAGATGCCGTGCCCGTTACAACCTCTTCAAATTTCTTGGTCAGTTCCCGCGCGACGGCGACTTCACGGTCGCCATAGGTTTCCGCAATCGCGGAAAGCGACGCTGCAAGACGCGGCCCTGCCTCGTAAAAAACCAGCGTTGCCTTTACCTGACCCAGCTCCGTCAACGTTTCGACACGCGCCTTGGCTTTATTGGGAAGGAAACCGGCAAACAAAAATCGATCCGTGGGCAAACCGCAAATCGACAAAGCGGCCGTAACCGCGCTTGCACCGGGGATCGTATATACCGGAACGCCTGCCTCGCGTGCGCTGCGCACCAGCTTGTAACCAGGGTCTGAAATCAGCGGCGTCCCTGCGTCCGATACCAGCGCAACAACCGCGCCGCGCGCAGCGGCGACCAGTGACTCGCGCTCTGCCTCGCCACTATGGTCGTTGTAGCGCCGCATCTTTTTCTTCAGGCCAAGATGATGCAACAATTTACCGGTTACCCGGCTGTCTTCTACAGCCACAATTTCTGCGGCTTCCAGCAGATCAATCGCCCGTTGTGACATATCTGCAAGGTTGCCGATTGGTGTCGCAACGACATATAAGCCCGATTCGAACATCATCTGATTTATATGCTTCTACCCAAGGGAAAATTCATGAGCGCATCCAATGCAGCAAGCGGCGCAACGCCGCAAGGTTTAGCAGGACAGATCAAAAAGCTGCTGGTTTTGGCTTCGGTCGTTTTGCTCGCGGCCTGCGCCACCGCCCCGCGTGGGGGCAAAGGGCCACCACCTGTGGTGTCGGAGGACGCGCTGGACGGCATGCACCGCGTGGCGTTGCTTTTGCCGGTGACGGGTCCAGACGCTGACGTTGGCCAATCTATCGCCAACGCGACCGCGCTTGCACTGGCCGACACCAAAGCAACCAACATCCGCATGATCACCTATGACACCAGCACGGGCGTCGCCGCAGCCGCAAAGCGCGCGGTCGCCGATGGAAACAAGGTCATATTGGGCCCGTTGCGTGGCGATGATGTTGTGGCGGCCGCCGCCGTCGCGCGCACCGCAGCTGTGCCCATCATCAGCTTTTCCAACGATGTCGGCGTTGCCGGGCAAAATGTATTCTTACTCGGTCATTTGCCCAATCAATCCATCGACCGCGTTGTCCGCTACGCCCGTTCGCAAGGCTATGGCCGCATCGCAGGCGTTGTTTCGACCAATGTATATGGCCAGCGTGCGCAATCGAACCTGACCTCTGCAGTGCGCAGCGCTGGCGGAACGCTGGTTGCCATTGAAGAATCCGATGGAACGACATCTTCTGCCGATGCAGCGGCGCGCCGGTTGGCAAAATTGGGTCAGATTGATGCTGTCCTGATTGCCGATAGCGGCCGTGCCGGCGTTGTATTGGTGCCGGCGCTTCGCCGGAACGGCATGCGCAATGCAAAAATTCTTGGCACCGATTTGTGGAATATCGATGGGTCATTGGCGGGTAGCCCGGCGATGTATGGCGGTTGGTTTGCGAGCGTCTCTGACACGCTATATACCCAATATGCCGCCAAATATCGGGCACGGTTTGGCAAGGCGCCACTGCGGCTTTCCAGCCTTGGCTATGATTCGGTGCTTTTGATCGCGCGCGTGGCGCGTGACTGGCGTCCGGGCACAAAATTCCCCATGGCACAGCTTACCGATCCGCAAGGCTTTATCGGCGTTGATGGCGCATTCCGCTTCATGCCCAATGGCCTCACCGAGCGCATGCTTGAGGTGCAGGAAATTCAGTCGGGCAAGTTCGTGACAATCAGCCCCGCACCGACGCAATTTGTAAAGTAACGCGGCGGATCAAGCCGGGAAGCTGTCCGGCGAACGCAATTTAGTGGCGGCAATGCTCATTATGGACATGCCCGCCGCCCATTTTGCGGGCTTTCTCGATTTTCTTGAGCACCATCTGACGCTTTAGCCGCGACAGGTGATCAATGAACAAAATGCCTTCGAGATGGTCCATCTCATGCTGGAGACAGGTCGCCATTAGGCCGGTCATTGTCTCTTCATGAAACTTGCCATCAAGGTCCTGCCAACGTGCACGGATTTGCGCAGGGCGTTCGACCTCTGCATATTGGTCAGGCACCGAAAGGCAACCTTCGTTGTACAGGCTGTGTTCGTTCGATGGGTCCAATATTTCCGGATTCACAAATACGCGCGGATTACGAACGGGCTCGTCACCCTCGCCTTCCTCTTCCTGCAAATCGATGACCAACAGGCGCTTGGGCACCCCGACCTGAATAGCGGCAAGCCCTATACCGGGCGCGGCGTACATCGTTTCGGTCATGTCATCGACGAGCGTTTTCAAATCCGCATCAAATGTATCGACAGGCGTCGAAATGGTTTTCAGCCGCGGATCGGGCACTTCAAGAATAGGTAATATGGCCATGGGTCGCAAATAGGGACGGTCGTACGATAAATCAACCGACTGGACGTCTGGCGCGCAATGCTTGTGCCAAAGTGCCATCGTCCAGATAATCGAGCTCACCGCCAACGGGCACGCCATGCGCCAATTGGGTCAAGCGTATTGGAAATTGTTCAAGCCGTTCCGCGAGATAATGCGCGGTTGTCTGCCCCTCCAGCGTGGCATTCATGGCCAAGACGACTTCGTCGACGCCGCCCGCGGCAACGCGGGTAACCAAGCCTTCGATGTTCAAATCCTCTGGCCGAACGCCATCCAATGCAGATAACCGGCCACCCAGCACATGATATTTTCCCGGAAATAGCCGCGAACGATCCAGCGCCCACAAATCCGATACGTCCTCAACAACACAGATGGAACGGATATCGCGGCGCGGATCAACGCAAATGCCGCAGGGGTTGCCGGTATCTATATTTCCGCACGTGCTGCAGACGACCAGCCGTTGCTCGACCTGCTCCAGCGCACGCAAAAGCGGCATCAACACGCTTTCACGCTTTTTCATAAGGTGCAGCACAACCCGCCGTGCCGAGCGTGGACCAAGTCCGGGCAATTTCGACAATGCCTGTGCCAATGCGTCTATTTCTTGCGATGCCATGCTGCGGGTCTTAGGGGGCTTTCGAACAAAGGAAAAGTGACGATGCGTCTTGCCTTCATGGGAACACCCGAATTTGCCGTGCCAGCGCTCGACGCGCTGGTTGCCGCTGGGCATGATGTGGTTGCCGTATATTCGCAGCCGCCCCGCCCCGCGAACCGCGGTAAAAAGCTTACGCCGTCCGCCGTGCACCAGCGTGCCGAAGAGCTGGGTTTGCTTGTCCGCACGCCGCTGTCCCTGCGACAGGACGATGCCGCAGCGGAATTTGCAGCGCTTGACCTCGACGCCGCAATTGTCGCGGCATATGGCCTTATCCTGCCCAAATCGATCTTGGACGCGCCACGGCATGGCTGCCTGAATATTCACGGATCGCTGCTGCCGCGCTGGCGCGGTGCTGCGCCGGTTCAGCGGGCTATTCTGGCGGGCGACGCCACAACGGGCGTCATGGTCATGCAAATGGAGGCAGGCCTCGATACCGGCCCAGTACGTGCGACGACGGAAATCGAAATCGCGCACAAGACCACGGGCATACTCACGAGCGAGTTGGCCGAGCTTGGCGCAGAATTGATGGTGCGGGTGTTATCGGACCTCAATGCCCACCCTTGTGTGCCGCAACTGGATGATGGCGTGACCTATGCCGCCAAAATCGACAAGGCAGAAACCAAATTGGATTTTTCAATGTCCGCCGAAGCGGTCGAACGACAGATACGCGCATATAACCCCGCGCCGGGGGCATGGTTCGAATTTGAGGGCGAGCGATATCGGGTGCTGGCCGCCGACATCGTTGCGGGAAGCAGCACAGCCGGCACAATTTCGGACGACCGGCTGACCATCGCCTGCGGCGTGGATGCGATCCGTCCAACCCTGATCCAACGTGCCGGCAAACCGGCCATGCCGACCGCGGACTTGCTGCGTGGCAAGGCAATCCCGGCGGGCACGGTTCTGCAATGACCCGCTTTGCCCTCACCATCGAATTTGACGGCGGCCCCTATATGGGCTGGCAATGGCAGGACCATGGCCCTTCCGTTCAAGGCGCCATCGAAGAGGCTATATTCAAAACCACGGGCGAAAAGACATTGGTCTATAGCGCAGGCCGCACCGATGCAGGCGTCCACGCATTGGGCATGCGTGCGCATGTCGATGTCGAAAAAGGGCTATCATCGTTCCGATTGATGGAAGCCATCAACGCCCATTTGCGACCGCACCCCATCGCGATATTGCATTGCGAGGAAGTCGCCCACGACTGGCACGCGCGTTACAGCTGCATTGGCCGTTCCTACCAATATCGCATCCTCAATCGCCGCGCCTCGCTCACTTTGGAAAAGGGCCGTGTGTGGCGCGTTGGTCCGCAGCTTGATGCCGACGCAATGCACGCAGCGGCACAAATTTTGGTGGGCGTGCATGATTTCACGACCTTCCGGTCGACGGCATGCCAATCGGCAAGCCCGGTCAAGTCGCTCGAACGATTGAACGTCCGTCGCGAAGGGCAGCATGTGATCGTCGAGGCTGCGGCCTTGTCATTCCTGCATCACCAGGTGCGGTCGATGGTGGGGTGCCTTGTGGCCGTGGGGCTTGGCCGGTGGACCGCCGACGATTTGCAGGCTGCGCTGGATGCGGCAGACCGTTCCGCCTTGGCGGAAAATGCGCCGCCCGAAGGCCTGTATTTTGTGCGGGCAATTTATCCTTAAGCAACCAGCCGCGCATCACAATAATAGGTCTTGCGCGCGTTCTTTGTCCAGCAAGGCCTGCTTTCGTTCAAGGCCATATGCAAAGCCGCCAAGAGAACCGTCGCTGCGGATAACCCGGTGGCAGGGAATGAGGACAGCGACGTTATTCGCGCCATTGGCACTTCCCGCCGCACGCACGGCATTGGGGCTGCCGACCGCAGCGGCGATATCTGTATATGTCCGCGTTTCACCGGCCGGAATGCGCTTCAGCTCGTTCCAGACAGCCTGTTGAAATGCCGTGCCGCCCACATCCAGTGGCAAGTCCGGCATGTGCGCAGGGTTCTCGATCGCCGCAATGGCGCCCGTTACGAGATGCTCGAGTGCACTGCCCCCGGCAATGATATCTGCGTTTGGAAACCGGCGTTTCAACGCAGCTTCATCTTCATCGAACGACAGACGGCAGATGCCTTTATGGGTCGCGGCAAGCAGCATCTTACCCAGCGCGGTATCAACCACCGCCCAACGGATTGTTACCCCTGCACCACCATTTTTCCACGCGCTTGGCGTCATGCCCAAATGTCCCTTTGCTATCCAGTTTAGCCGCCACAAGCGCGGAACAACGCCAAGGTCCGCGCCCGCGCCAGATCGGCGCTTTCTTCATGATAGTCTTTCCGCCGGTCCGAATTGAACCCATGATTGGCATCGTAGACAAATATTTGCGCGGTGGGGTGCGCCTTATCAATAAGCGCCTCCACACCTTCCATCGGGATGCCATGGTCATATCTGCCAAAATGCGCGATTGTGGCGCATTTGGGCGTTTGGTCCGCATATATTGTCGGCACGAGACTGCCATAATAGCAGCTGGCAGCCGCAAGATCATTGCTAGTGCCCGCAAGGGCCCAAGCCACCGACCCGCCATAGCAATAGCCCGTTATGAAAACGGGGCCTTTACTCTTCAACGCATCAATGCAGACCTGCGCATCATCCAGCGACTGTACAAATGGATGAAGATCGCGCGCCAGTTCGACCGCGCGATTATAATCGGGGCCGGTATAGTCCGCCTCAAAACCCGGATGCTCGCGATCAAAAATAGCCGGTGACAAAACTTCATATCCATCTGCGGCATATTCGTCGCACAGCTCACGGATATGGTCCGTCACGCCAAAGATTTCCTGCACGAGCACAAGGCCACCGCGCCGCTCACCGTCTGGCATGGCATGATAAACGGCAATCTCCGCG
>JBILOZ010000018.1:0-22407 GCA_044374245.1 Sphingorhabdus sp.
AAGGCCGGATCACGTACCGCTTTAAATAAGGGCGGCAGACCTTGGGTCTGAACCCTGCACTCATATTGGCATCATCAAGCCCGCGCCGGCGCGAATTGCTTGCGCGGCTTGGCGTGGTGCCCGATCGCATAGCTTCGCCCGACATTGACGAAACGCCGCGCAAGGGCGAAGTGCCGCGCGTCTATGCGCTGCGCATGGCTGAGGAGAAGGCTGTCGCCGTTCCGCGCGCGACAGGTGAAATTGTCATCGCGGGCGATACCACGGTCGCAGTCGGCCGCCGTATTCTTCCGCAAGCGGCCGATGGCGATATGCAACGCGGGTTTCTGGAGCTGCTCAATGGCCGCCGCCATCATGTTTTGAGCGCGGTGGCTGTCATCGACGCGGACGGACGGATGCGCAGCCGCCTTTGCGACAGCATCGTGCGCTTCAAGCGCTTGTCGGCCGAAGAAATCGAAAGCTACATCGCCTGTGGCGAGGGGTTGGGCAAAGCCGGTGGCTATGCCATTCAGGGCAGGGCAGAGGCGTTGATTGACTGGATGGCGGGAAGCCATTCGGGCGTCGTTGGCTTGCCGCTGTATGAAACGCGCACGTTGCTGCGTGCATCGGGTTATACGCTTGCCTGAACTTTGGCGCGACGATGCGCCGGGCGAACGCCGCGCCGCTTGCGTTGAAAACGGTAAAATCGTCGAGATCCATATTCAGCGTGATGCGCATTGGGTGCTTGGCGAATGCGGCAAGGGCCGTGTCGACCGGCGCACACCGGCGGGCGCTTATATCATTGCGGAAGATGGCAGCGAAGTGTTGCTGCGCAGCAAGATGGGCGCGGCCGAAGGCACATATGTGGCGTTTGAAGTGACGCGGGAAGCCATCGCCGAGCCTGGCCGTATCAAGCCGCCCGAGGTTATCTTGCGCGACGGCTTGCCCGCTGACCATGTTTCGAAAGATGGTCTGTGGGAACAGCGTCTAGCGGCTTTTGGGGGCTCGACGGCTCCGCACGCTTTCGATGACGGCTTTGACACTGCCATTGCGGGCTATGCGCAGGTCGGTGATGTCATCATCAGCTTTCAACGCACCAAGGCAGGGCTGGTATTCGATGTCGACGGGATCGGTGATGCCTTTGCCATAAACCGCATCGCTGCCGTGGAAATCGCGCGGCTCCTGCGCCTGTATCAGGTGGGCGCGATGGTCATGATCGATTTTGTGTCGATGGAAGCCAAAGCCCAGCGCGCGGAAATCGCGAATATCTTTGACGCGGCGTCGGCAAAGGACAGCCGTCCGTTCGAACGCACTGCGATCAATGGCTACGGCCTTATGCAAGTGGTGCGCGCGCGGCCGCGGCCTTCGGTGCTGGATCATCTGTTTGGCACCCGCATTGCCGCCTTGTCCGACGAAACGCAGGCTTATGGGTTATTGCGCAGCGCCGCACGGTCATCGGGTTTCGGGGACAGAACGATAACGGCCCGCCCCGCAGTGGCGCATCTGTTGTTGTCGGAACGCTGGCAGGCGCTGCGCGCCGAATGCGCGCGTTTGGCGGGGGCAGGGGTTGCGGTTGTTGCAGATGAAAATGCCACAGGCTATGGGCATGTGCATGTCGCGCAAAGCTAATCAATGCCCGTTATGTGGGAAGCCACAACAGCCTGAAACCAAACCTTTTTGCAGTCAGGGATGCAAGGATCGCGATCTGCTCAAATGGCTGGATGAGGGCTATCGCGTGCCCGGCCCACCGGCGGATTATGCAGATAGTTTTGGCGGAGACGACATAGACTGATTTTGCGCTTGCCAAGGGGCGTATCGTCTCTCTATAGGCTGCGCTCCCACGCGGTTTTTGCCGTGTAGCCCGAGTAGCTCAGGGGTAGAGCAGCGGATTGAAAATCCGCGTGTCGGTGGTTCAAATCCGCCCTCGGGCACCATTTTTCCGGTGTTTTTTGAAATAACGCAGCGCGCGGCCTGATCGGCCGGTCGTCGGCTTTTGTGCGCCGTTCGTCCGCAACAGGCAAAGAAAAAGCCGGAGCAGCACTGCTGCGCCGGCTCATTCTGCCCTGAGGATCTCAGGATATTAGAACTTGTACTTCACCGATGCACCATAAGTGCGTGGTGCGTTTGGATAGCCCGAATACGAACCGGCCTGCACAACGCTGGGGAAGATGGTGGTGAAATATTGAGCCTTCGTCAAGTTGCGGCCCCAAAGTGAGAATTGCAGACCGTTGTCCAAACGGAATGTTGCCGAAGCGCCCAGATCTTTGACTTCGCGCGTATACTGCTGTGTTGCTGGGTCGTCAAGGATCTGCACTTTGGACTCCATGTGATAGTCCGCATTTAGGATCAGAGATTTACCACCATTCAACTCCGCCGTATAGGTAGCGCCAACGGTCGACGACCATTTAGGAATACCTGCCGGACGCTGTCCGGAAAGATCGCCAGATGGCGATCCGACATAGCTATCATATTTGGGGTCAAGATAGGTGACGGCAGCACGTAACTGCAATGCATCTATCGGATTGACTGAGCCGTCAAATTCGACGCCACGCGTGGACTGCTTACCGGCATTGGTCAGAACGAAGCCCGTGCCGACGAAGCTGTTGCCCTGGAAGTTTTTGATCGCTTGATCAAAGATCGTCAGGTTGAATGCAACGCGGTCCCATTTTGCTTTCATACCCAATTCCATAACCGTCGCCTCTTCCGGAAGCGCATAACGAGTTCCGGTGGTGAGGTTAGGGGTGGCAAGGCCAGCCGTCCGAATGGCCGAAGGTGTTAACGGCTTGCCTTGTGCGGGGGAGCCGGGGACAAAGTCGGCAGCGAATGGACGGGAATCGAACGACATATTCCACGATGTTGCCTTAAATCCAGTGCTATAGCTGGCATACAGGTTGATATTGTCCGTCGCTTCCCACGCCACACGCGCCGAATAGGTCAGCTTACCATCGCTTGTCCGGCCATCTTCAACCGCATTCGGGATATCAAGGAATGGCGGTATGAATTGTAACTCTGAAAGCGCAAGGAACGGGTTACAGGTGCCCGAGCGCGTTGGGTTTAGTGCAGACGACGCAGGTGCATTGGTGACTGTGGCGCAACTATTAATGCGTGGGAAAAGTCCGGTGGAAAGTGCAGTGCCGCCCGGAGGTGTATAGCCTGCTGGAAGTTCTGCGGGCAAACCTGCATTGGCCCCAACTAGAGCGAGATCGACCGCCGAGAACACGTCAGTGAAATTTGACTTGGTTGCGAGGTTTTTCTTGTCCTTGGTGTAGTTAAATCCACCTGTCAGAACAAGACCGTCGGTGAGTTCAAGATCTGCCGTACCGAAGATGGAATAGGCCTTATTCTCGTAATCGAACTGTTGGAAACGTCCCTGACCTTGGCCACCAAATGGGGCTGCAGTCGAAGGAACGCCACCCGCGGCCCGAATGGTGGGCTCAAGAGAAACGTAAAGGCCGCCGGCCAGCGCGTTGAAATAATTGCGGGCGTCGCGACCAAGTGTCAGCGCCTCAGTGTCGCTGATGCTTTCATCAAAATAATAGCCACCCAGCAAGAAGTTGAATGGACCGTCAAAATCCGACGCCAAACGCAGTTCCTGCGTTTTTGTGGTGATATCCACATCGCCACGGTTTTGGCCGATCAAATCTGCGCTGGTAAAATCGCTGTCGGCGTTCGTTTTGGAGCGTGACTCACGATAGGCGGTGATCGAAGTGAGGCTCAACGAACCCATTTCATAATCGGCCTGCATCGAGACACCACCATTGGTGACGTCATTTTCCGAATTAAAAGTCTGATATTCGGTATAGCTGAAGATGCCGCCAGAGTTCACTTTACCGCCAACGGCAGCAATCGCTCCGCCCGGTGACGTGCCTGGCGTAGGCAACAGGGTGTTATTCAACACGTTACCGACAAAGCAGCAATTTTCATCAATCTTGTCATAGTCACCGATGAAGCGCAGCTTGAAGCTTTCCGAAGGTTCGATCAACAACTGCGCGCGGCCATACCAGCGGTTACGCTCGCTTGTTTTTGATCCGTCGGCCAAGTTGGTGCCGTAACCATCAGCTTTGTTGATGCCGCCAGCAAGGCTGAACGCGACATTGTCAGAGATTGGGCCAGTGATATCGGCCTTCGCTACGATTGCGTTGCGATTGCCATAGCTGAGTTCAGCCGAACCGCCGAATTCATAGCTTGGTGCTGCAGTAACAATCGAGATAACGCCAGCCGAGGCGTTTTTACCGAACAGGGTCGATTGTGGACCGCGCAACACTTCGACGCGTTGCAGGTTTGGAAGATCGCTGATCGCTGCAGCGGAACGCGAACGGTAAACACCGTCGATGAACACGCCAACCGAGCCTTCGATGCCGGGGTTGTTGGCGCCGTTACCGAAGCCGCGAATGATGAAGTTCGTGTTGGCCGAGCTTTGCAGCTGGCTGACGCGGAGCGAGGGAACGAGTGTCTGCAGATCCTTAAGGTCGCGCACTTGCGCGCGTTCGATTGCAGCAGCCGAGGTCACCGAAACGGCCACTGGCACTTCTTCAAGTGTCTGTTCGCGCTTCGTTGCGGTTACGATGATGACATTTTCGTCAGCTTCGTCGCTTGCCTGTGGCGCAGTGTCTTGTGCGAACGCTACCGAGCCGGCGCTCAGCGACGCAATGCTGATCGTCGACAGCATTGCAGCCTTCAGCAGATGATTTCCGAATTTCATATTCACTCTCCTGTTGATCACTTTCCTAAGGCTTTCCGCCATTTTTATTGGGGATGAAAGCATAATTTGCCCCCAGCATCCCACTGAGCAGCCTAAAGGCGTGGTACGCTGATAACGTTTGAAATGCTGCGCAGCAAATAGTTAGTTTCATTTGTAAAAATATAGCTGTTACTGCGATAAAAATGTTACGCACGAAGCGCGTTCAAATATGGAATTCCGCAATGCCCAAGATGGTCAAAAAGGCAGACCTGCCATCAAAAATATGCGCGGCATGTGAAAAGCCGTTTGCGTGGCGCAAAAAATGGGCGAAAGATTGGGAAAATGTGCGCTTCTGCTCGGACCGCTGTAGGCGCGCGCGCTAACCATCCGTTAAATGCGCACCGTCAATCATTTCCTTGCACCTCTCGCCTAAGCAGGCATAGATACTGATGTCGCTAGCGGCGCACAGAATTTTGGGGGGAATAAGCTTGGATAAGATCGCACAAACCGCAGTTGGCCAGCCGTCTGGTCATCCCAAAGGCCTGTACTATTTGTCTTTCACAGAGATGTGGGAACGCTTTTCCTTTTATGGAATGTCTGCGCTGCTCACGCTCTATATGGTCAAAGAGTTGCTGCTTCCTGAAAATGCGGCGCAAGTTATTGGCCTCGCCGCGCTGCGCAATATGTTTGAATTTCGCGGGCCGATGAGCGACGTCGCTTTTTCGGCGATCATTTATGGCTGGTATGCCGGCTTGGTCTATTTCACGCCTATGATTGGGGGTTGGGTTGCCGACCGCATATTGGGTGCAAAGCGCACGGTGATGATCGGCGTTGTCCTGATGAGCGCAGGGCATTTGGCGATGTCCTTTTATGCAAGCTTCCTATTTGCGCTCTTGCTGCTGATCCTTGGATCGGGATTTCTCAAGGGCAATATTTCCGCGCAGGTCGGGGCGCTGTACCCTCGATCGGATGAATCCATGCGGTCGCGCGGATTTACCATTTTTTCGACAGGCATTTGCATTGGCGCGGCGAGCGGGCCGTTCGTGACCGGGTTGGTTGCAGCCATCTATGGCTGGCATGCCGGTTTTGCGGTTGCAGCGGCTTTGATGTTGATCGCGCTCGTCGCCTATATTCTGGGCCAGAAGCACCTGCCGGATGACCGTCCGGTGGCGCGCAAACGGGAAAAGGCCCCAGCCATGACCGCTGGTGAACGCAAACGGGTGGCGGTGCTTTTGCTTGTCATTGCGCTCACCATACCCGCTGAAATTGCGTATCCGATGGTATGGAGCATCGGCATATTGTGGGTCGATCAATATGTGAATTTGGCGACATCGCTTGGCGAGGTGCCATCGAGCTGGTTTGCATCGATGGACTCGATTGGTTCTGTCCTTGCCGCGCCTGCGTTGATTGCATTCTGGGCATGGCAGGCCAAGCGCGGCAGCGAACCAAGCAGCGTGACGAAAGTCGGTATTGGAACTTGCATCATTGCCATTGGCGCGCTTCTTTTTGCGTATGGCAATTTAGGGCTGAGTGAACCAGACAGTGTGGGCGCGGGGTGGGCAATCGCGGGTTGGCTCATCATGGGGCTCGCCTGGATGTATTATTGGCCAACGACGCTGGCCATCGTCAGCCGGGCGGCACCTGCGGGCATGGGCTCTTTCCTGATGGGCGTTGCGTTTCTTTCGCCCTTTATCGCACATGTGCTGGCTGGATGGGTTGGCAGCTATTTTGACCAAATGACCCCGTCGGTTTTCTGGGCTATGGATGCGGCCATCGCTTTGGTGGGTGGCACGCTCATTTTGCTGCTCCGCAAACGCCTGCAAGCTGCGCTGGACCCTGATCTGTCCGCTTAAGAAATGCGGGCACCTTGGCGGACCAGTTCCTTTTGCACGGCGCTGATATCAATTTCGTCAAAGTCGCGATCCGTCTTGACCGCCAACGCCGCAGCAACGCCGGCACCTTGCCCCGCAACCGCACAACACATCATGTTGCGGACGGCGGCATGGCTGACCTTGTCGCCGCCAATGACGCGACCGGCGGTAATGAGGTGCTTCACATTTTTGGGAACCATCGACCGATAGGGAAGATGGAAATAGCGGCCCGTCGTCGGCAAAATAAGATAGCCATAGCCGTCGATGAATTCAGGAAAAATGCCAATGCTGTCGTCAAAGCGGCCTTGTTCCATCACATCGTCTGCGGTCATATTGTAAACCGCATCAATCTTGCGCGTATCGCGAATGCCCAGCGTCATGCCGAAATTGCGCAGCTTTGCATCTTCGCAGCCGGGCATAAAGGCCTGCAACGCCGCAATGGCGTGCATCGCCTGCTTTCGCCCCGCCATTTCGCCATGGGTTAGGGCATCGGGATCTGTGCCGTCGAGATAGAGATGGCACATGTTGAGATAGGTGAGGTCGCCCTGATCGGAAACGGTGCCCCACGTGCCTGCCATGGTTTTCACGCTGTCCGGGATTAGGCCAGCTTCCAATGCTTTTTGAAACGGCTTGCGCAAGAATGGCGAGAACATTTCATCCTCTTTGCCGCTGGTGATCACTTCCCATTCACCGCCCACGGCCCAGTCGCCATAGGTTTGCGGGTCGGCCTTTACGGCGTCGATGAAGCGCGTCTTGTTGACCCCGCACATCGAAAACATGACCGAGACGGACATCATTTCGTCCACGGGGTGCATATGCGTTGGAGCACCGGCACGATGGGCAATGTCGGCGTCCCCTGTTGCGTCAATCACGCGTTTGGCGAGGATGGCTTCGCGTCCCGCCTTGCTTTCTACAATCACGCCGCGGATCATGTTGCCATCCATGATGGGTGCGACACATAATCGGTGCAGCATCGGGATGACGCCCGCTTCCTCGACGAGCGTATCAGCAACGAACTTGAACCCTTCGGCATCGAGGCTGTGGCTGATCGATTGCGGCTCGGGCATTGCCGCGCCCATCAACTTGGCGCGGTCTTCAAATTCACGCCCGATACCTTCGCTGTCGATCGTCGCCGGGTGGCGGTACCATGCGAAGCCCTCGACCCCGACCTGCGTGATATTCCCGCCGAAGCAACCATAACGTTCAAGCAACGTCGTTTCGACGCCCGCCCTTGCAGATGCCAACGCCGCGGCAAGGCCGCCGGGGCCTGAACCAATGACGAGGACGTCCGTTTGCCGGATCACATCAATCTGGCGTGCGGGCTCCAGGATAGTGTGTGTCATCTTTGGGCAACATCCCAATTTGGCGCGACGTAAAATGGGGCATTAGACGGTGCGAGCATGGGTTTCCCAAGGATATGATCGGCGCCCTTTTCTCCGATCATGATCGTCGGCGCATTCAGGTTGCCCGTGGTGATGGACGGCATCACCCCGCTGTCGACGACGCGCAGCCCTTGGACACCGATGACACGCAATTCGGGGTCCACCACCGCCATTGGGTCACGCGGGCTGCCCATTTTGCAGGTGCAACTGGGGTGAAGCGCGCTTTCAACATGTTCAGCAATGAAGGCGTCAATCTGATCGTCCGTAACGCAGTCTGCGCCCGGCTGAATTTCACGTCCGCGATAGGGGGCGAAAGCAGGTTGCTGGAAAATCTCCCGCGTCAGCCGGACGCAGGCCCGCATGTCCACCCAATCGTCGGGATGGCTCATATAGTTGAACAAGATTTTGGGCTTGTCGTGCGGGTCGGCACTTTTGAGTGTCACCGTGCCCCGGCTTTTTGAACGCATCGGGCCGACATGCGCCTGAAAACCATGTTCTGTTGCAAGGGACGACCCGTCATAATTGATCGCCATAGGGAAGAAATGATATTGGATATCCGGATATTTTATCCCTGCGCGGCTGCGGATGAAGCCGCAGCTTTCAAACTGGTTTGACGCGCCGGTTCCCGACCGACCGAATAGCCATTGTGCACCGACCATGGCTTTACCGAGAAGATTTGCTTTGCCGTAAAGGGTAATGGGTTGGGTGCAGGCCATCTGGAAATAAAATTCCAGATGATCCTGCAGATTTGCGCCAACACCGGGGCGGTCTGCACGCACTGTTATGCCGTGGCGTTGCAATTCTTCTGCAGGGCCGATGCCGGAAAGCTTCAACAGCTGGACCGAATTGATCGGCCCGCCTGAAAGGATGACCTCGCGTGCGGCGCGCAACTGATGCATTTTGCCGGCTTGTTCATATTCCATGCCGACAGCGCGCGTGCCTTCGAACAGGATGCGCGTCGCCAGCGCATGTTCGATAACGTGAAGATTGGGCCGCTTGCGGGCTTCATACAGATAGGCCTTGGCCGCCGAACAGCGCGTGCCATTCCG
This sequence comes from Sphingorhabdus sp., assembly GCA_044374245.1. Lineage (GTDB taxonomy): Bacteria > Pseudomonadota > Alphaproteobacteria > Sphingomonadales > Sphingomonadaceae > Sphingorhabdus_B. The sequence goes on from JBILOZ010000018.1 coordinate 8,960, forward strand.
CACGGTCATGTCCATCCGGCCAAAGCCTTCTTGGGCATAGCCATTATAGTCTTCGGTCAGGCCATAGCCTGCCTGCTGTGCTGCATCGAGCCATGCATGATGCAACGGATTGTCGAGCGGGCCATAGCTGGTCGACAGCGGGCCATCTCCGCCCCGATATGCATTACCGCCTTCGTCGCGGCCCTCGGCGCGTTTGAAATACGGCAGCACATCGGCATAGCCCCATCCGGTTGCGCCTTCATCTTCTTTCCAGCGTTCAAAATCGAGCGCGTTGCCACGAACATAGACAAGCCCATTGATCGATGATGATCCCCCTAGTCCCTTGCCGCGCGGGCAGTTCAGGCGGCGTCCATTCAGATGCGGTTCCGGCTCGCTTTCATAGCCCCAGTTCCACCGCTTTGTGTTCATGGGGTAGGCGAGCGCGGCGGGCATCTGAATGAAGATCGACCGGTCACTGCCGCCAAATTCAAGCAACACGACCTTATGTTTGCCATCTGCGCTCAGCCGGTCCGCCAGCACGCATCCAGCCGACCCAGCGCCGACGATGATATAGTCTGCGGCCTCAATAGGGGGCATCGATCGGTTCCATCGCGACATAGACGCTCTTTAGCTGGGTATAATGTTCAATCGCCGCTTTGCCGTTTTCGCGGCCCAGACCGGATTGTTTGTTGCCGCCAAATGGCATTTCAATCGGCGTGATGTTGTATGTATTGATCCAGCAGGTGCCCGCCTCCAAGGCCGCGATCACGCGGTGCGCGCGGGTTAAATTGTTGGTGAAAATACCGGCGGCGAGGCCGAAGCTGGTGTTGTTCGCCCGCGCGACGACCTCTGCCTCATCTTCGAAATCAAGCACCGCCATGACGGGGCCGAAAATCTCTTCACGGACAATAGCCATATCGTCGGTGCAGCCGGTGAAGATGGTTGGTTCAACAAAGGCACCCTTCGCCAAGTCGCCGGTCGTCACCCGCTTGCCGCCTGTCAGCAGATTTGCACCTTGTTGTTGGCCAAGCGCGATATAGCCCAGCACCTTTTCCATATGCGCTGGCGAAATCAGCGCGCCCATTTGGGTGGCGGGGTTGAGCGGATCGCCAATCACCATCGCCTCGGTGCGCGCCTTCAATTTTGCCAGAAATGCATCACGGACATTTTTGTGCACAAAAACGCGTGTGCCGTTGGTGCAAACCTCGCCCGCCGAATAGAAATTGGCGAGCAACGCGCCCGAGACCGCTTCGTCCAAATCCGCATCTTCGAACACGATCAGCGCCGATTTGCCGCCCAGTTCAAAGGTGACATATTTCAGCGTACCTGCTGCATCGACCATCACCTTTTTGCCCGTGCCGACTTCGCCCGTCAGCGACACTTTGGCGATCTCGGGATGCAGGCTGAGCAAGCGGCCGGTGTCGCCCTTGCCTTGCACGACCTGAAACAGCCCATCGGGAAGGCCCGCATCACGATAGGTTTTTTCGAGTTCAATCGCGGTCAGGGGTGTTAGCTCGGCTGGCTTGAAGATCATTGCGTTGCCGCACGCCAGCGCGGGTGCGGATTTCCAGCAGGCAATCTGAATGGGGTAGTTCCACGCGCCAATGCCCGCAACCACGCCTAAAGGCTCGCGCCGGGAATAGCCGAACGCACCCGTGCCAAGGTCGTGATGTTCACCCGCGATGGTGCGCGCAAGGCCCGCATAATATTCAATACAGTCCGCGCCGGATAAGACATCAACGGCAATGGTTTCTTGAATGGGCTTGCCTGTATCTTGCGCTTCAAGCCGCGCGAGCATGTCATTGCGTTCAACAAGCAATGCGGCGGCGCGGTGAAGGATGCGTCCGCGCTCGACACCCGGTGTTTTGGCCCAAAGCTTTTGCGCCTCAGCCGCGCGCGCCACAGCCTTATCGACCTCTGCCTGTCCATCGATGCGGATTGTGGCGAGCAGTTGCCCTGTCGCCGGGTTGACCGTGTCGAAGCTTGTGGCGGTATGCGAGGGCAGGGTGTCCTTCAGGTTGCGCGCGATGAATTCAAAGATGAGGTCCCGCGCCAGTCCATTTTGCAGTTCTGATCCCCCGTTCATCGCTGCGCGCAGCCAGACGCCATCGACCATCGCGGCAATGGTGTCCGCCATGGGCGATACTTCGCGCGCGTCGACCAACTGCCGCAGATCAAACTTCAAATTCGACAACATGCGCTGTTGATGTGCCCGCTGCACCCGCGCAAGTTGCGGCACATGCAGCGCCTGTCCCCAGAACGACAGCCAAACCCTTGCCGTTTCCTCGGAAAAATCATTATGCCCAAGATGGGAGTCCACCAGCGCCTGTATCCGCGCGCGGGGCCCCGCAGCGAGCCGGAGACGCGCCGTCGCCTGATTGTTCAATTGACGCACTACGGAGCGAAAAGCGGCCTCAAGAAGGGCTTCTTTGCTCGCAAAATAATGAACGATCAAAGCTGCCGAAATACCGGCATGGTGTGCAACTTTATTGAACGTAAATTCAACTATTCCATATTCAGCCAAAACACAGATAGCCGAGGCAATGATATGTTGGCGACGATCGGTTCGAATCTCTTGCATAAGAGAGAATATCAAACATTGAACGCTTATTCAATCATGCCCCGCAACGGGTGTCATTCCCCTCGATCCACCCGTTCTCACTACGCCCGTCACAAAATTGCCAGCGGGATCGCGTCAGGGGGCAGGCCGCCAGTGGGATCGCTAATCATCTAATGCCGCGATAGGCATATCATTGGCATGTCCCGGCTGTCGGCTTGCGCGGTAAGGGGCGGCCTGCGGCAACGCCGGTCGGCGCGCCGTTTTCGACCGCGACCTGTCCATTGACCACCACCGTGCGCATCCCTGTCGCCAGCAAAAACGGATTGGCATAGTCGGCACGCGACGCGAAGGTTTTCGGGTCGAAGGCGATGACGTCAGCAAACGCCCCGACCTTCAGCTGCCCGCGCCCTTCAAGGCCAAACATGGCCGCCGTCGTCGATGTCGACTGGTCAATGAAGGCTTGAAGGCTCATCACCTTAGCGTCCGTCACATAGGTCGCATATTTGCGCGCAAATGAGCCATAATAGCGCGGGTGCCCCAGCGTCGCGTCGGAGCTGGTCACGACCCACGGCCGCAGCATGAACGCGGCAATGTCATTTTCGCTCTGGTTGAACGAAGCGACGCGCGCCTCGCTCTGCTTGAGGATCGCAATTGTGGCGGCGACCGGATCTACACCTTGTTCTTTCGCGAAGGCTTCCAGTGTTTTGCCTTGCGCGTTCGCAGGGCCGGAGGTGATCAGCAGCGAAGCTGCACCGCCACGACGGCGGAGATTTTCAAGTATCTCTGGACGCATCCTGTCCATCGTTGGCGCATCGTCGAACCGCTTGAGCATCGCAGCGCGCCCGCCATCCTGCGCACTGCGGGGGATGACCGCCGCGGAAAGCCCGGTGTGCGACGCTGACCATGCATATTGGTCGGCATGAACCACCTGTCCCGCACGTTGCGCCGCCTCAATCATGGCAATGATCGCCGGTGCCTGCCCATGCACATCGACTCCAAGTGCCTTGATATGCGCGATATGGACCGGAATGCGTGCCTCGCGTCCAATCTTCAGCGCCTCTTCAATCGCGTCATGCAGTCCGATGGTATAGCTCGACTCGTCGCGCAGATGGCTGTCGTAAATGCCGCCCTTGGCCGCCGCTGCCTGCGCCAGTGCAACCACCTCGTCGCGCTTGGCAAAGCTTTGCGGCGCATAGAACAGCCCGGTTGAAAGCCCCAATGCGCCTTGGCACATCGCGTCGGAGACGAGATCCACCAACTGCGTCATTTCAGCCGCTGTCGGCGCGCGATCGGTTTCACCGATCACCTGTTTGCGCACGTCACCAAATCCGACATAAGAGGCAACATTGATACCAACGTCGCGCTCCGAACCCGCGGAAGGTGCGCCAGCGGTGGTTTCGTCGGCAACCGTGCGTCCTAAGGTACGGGCGATATGCGTGTCGCCATGACCGTCGACGCCGATGAACGCCGTCGTCACGCCTTGCATGAGGAACGGCAACGCCAGTCGTGCGGCGGGATCGCGCGACGCCAGTGCCTCGTCGGCGTGGGTATGGGGGTCAATAAACCCCGGCGCGACGATCAGACCGGTTGCATTGATGACTTTCTTCGCGCCGCCGGGCGCCTTAGGGCCGACGTAGATGATGCGATCTGCGCGGATGGCTATGTCGCCCCGGAACGGCGCCGCGTTGCCGGGGTAGATAGTGCCGCCGCGAATGACGATGTCTGCGGGCGGCTCCTGCGCCGCGGCGGCCACCAGCCCTGATGCTGCCGCGACTGCCAGCGCTATGCGGGCGACCCTTTTCATGAACTTCGCATCGGCCATTACGTCACTACCCCCGTTTCATTTCGCCTGTGGCAAAAGCCTTATTGGCTATCCTTATAGGCGATGGCCTCAATCTCAACCATGGCATCAGGCGCAACCAAAGCTGAGACAATTGTTGAACGCGTGGGATATGGTTCTGCAAAATATTCGCGATATACCAAATTGAAATCAGCCATCGCCTCTGCATTGGTGATCCAGGCGGTAACCTTTACGACATCGGACAATTGCAGGCCTTCTGATTTCAGCACCGCCGCAAGGTTCGCGAGGGCTTGGCGGCTTTGGTCCTGCATATTCCCTGCGATAATTTTGCCATCTGCCCCGCGCGGCAGCTGGCCTGAAATATATGCGGTCGATCCGGCGAAACGCACGGGTGAAAGGGGTGGTTTGCTTGCCATCTTACATGCTCCAACGATACAGAAAGTGGGCCAGCATATGCCCTTCGGCACGCGTCTTCCCATACACAACTTGTGATTAATCCATAACCATATGGAATGGATTAATCACACATTTGTAACGACTATTGCTTGTAAATGTGCGGGTTTGGTGCAATTCGGGTGTAAATGCACAAGCCGCAGGGGGCGGCAAAGGGAGGCAATTCACAGTGTCCAAAATTTCAATGCGCGCCGGTTTGTTTATCGGCTGTTCCATCATCGTAGCCACACCATCGTTCGCGCAAACTGCGGTCCAACCTGAAGCAGAGGCGGAATCGACCGAAGCAATCGTGGTTGTGGGCAGCCGCATCGAAGGCTCGAAAATTGCTGAAACCCTTCCGGTTTCGGTGCTGAGCGAAGACCGTATCGCTGCCACGGGAAGCGTTTCTGGTGACGATCTGTTCCGTTCGATCCCTCAGGCAGGTGATGTGCAGTTCCAAGAGGCCCGGACGACCGGCAACCTTAACGATGCGCGCGGCGACAATGCCTCGATCAATTTGCGCAGCGTCGGCACCGGCAACACGTTGGTTCTGGTCAACGGACGCCGCATGATTTTGACGCCGGGCACGCAGACCGAGAATTTTGTTCCGGTACAGACGGCCAACACCAACTCGCTTCCCGTTGGCGCGACGCGCCGGATCGAAGTTCTGCGCGACGGTGCGGCTGCTGTGTATGGCGCGGATGCCGTTGCCGGTGTGGTCAACGTCGTCACGGACGATAGATATGAAGGATTGCGCTTCGACACGCGTTACGGCTCTGCGGATGGAACGAATGAAAAAACCGGCGCAATCAAGGCTGGTTTCAAAACCAAGTCCGGCGGACGCTTCACATTTTTTGGCAGCTTGACAAAGCGGACGCCGTTATTCGCAAGCGAACGCCCATTTTCGGCAAGTGAAAACCATATGCCAAAGTTGGTCGGGACGCCTTGGGAAGCCGATACCGGCTTCGACAACCGTTCAACGTCAGCGCCTTGGGGCGCATTTATAGGCTCTCCAGTCACCAGTGTGCGTCAGACAATCGGAACAGCAACCGCACAATTGACGAGCACTACGCCGTCGACTCTTGGCATTTTTCACATCCAACCGACAACAAATACGGCCGCTAGTTGTTTAAGCACAGCGATGAACGGTAATCTATGCATACGGAGTGCAGGCGTTAGCAGTGTACTGCGCTATGATGAAAACCCCGATCGCACCATTCGCGGCGGTCTGGACCGTATCAATCTTTTCAGCACCTTCCGTCAGGACATCGGATCGGTCGAATTGTTTGGTGAACTCGGCTATTACAACGCCAAGCTTGAAGGACAGCGTGAACAATCCGCACCGATTTCGAGTGCAGTTATTACGATCCCGACCACCAATTATTACAATCCCTTCGGCCCAACGACGCTGAATGGCGCTACTAACCCTAATCGCTTGCCTGGACTGGTTGGCGTGCCAACGACTGGGCTTGCGCTGCGTATCACAGGCTATCGTCCAGTGGATACCGGCCCACGTACGTTCGTCGTAACCGATGACAGTATCCGCTCGCTGATCGGCGTGCGCGGCGAATGGGGCAATTTCAAATGGGATTCGGCGGCCTCTTATTCTTGGGCGCGCACCGACGATCACACAAAAAATGCCGTCAGCAACACGCTGTTTCAAGCCGCGCTGGCACGGTCGACCCCTGATGCGTACAACCCGTTCAATGGTGGCAATCAACTCAATTATTCGCTTGGCGATGGCACCCCGAACAGTGCGGCCACCATTCAGTCCTTCCTGATCGATGTGCACCGCATCAGCACGACATCGCTTGGCACATGGGACTTCCGCATTTCCAACAGCGATATCTTTAGCCTCCCTGCAGGTGGCGTAGGCTTCGCCAGCGGTATCGAGGCGCGGCGCGAAACCTATTCCGATAACCGGGATGACCGTCTGGATGGCACCACAACCTACACAGATAGCGTCACAGGCATCCGTTATGACACCGACATCATGGGCGCCAGCCCTGCGCCCGATGTAAAGGCGCGCCGTACCGTAGTGTCGGCATATGCCGAACTCGCCGTACCGTTGATTTCGGACGATATGGAAATACCGCTGATCCAATCCATTGATCTGCAAGTTGCGGCCCGCGATGAACATTATTCCGACTTTGGAAATGTATTCAAGACCAAGGTTGCCGGTGCATGGACCGTGATAGACGGCATCAAATTCCGTTCGGCATGGTCGCAGAATTTCCGCGCCCCCAACCTCGCGCAATTTTATAGCGCGGGAACACAGGTCGTAAACAACCGCAGGGACTTTGCTGCTTGCCGGATTAACTCAGTGATTAGCCCTTCGGCCTCTTTGACAACTTGTGCCAATGTTGGAACTCTTGAGGTTCGGTCAGGTAATCAGAACCTCACGCCTGAACATGGGGAAACCTTGTCGGCAGGTGTCATTGTACAGCCGTTCAATAACCTCACTTTCACAGCGGATTATTGGTCGCTGCGTTCCAAGGGCGTCATCGGCCTCCAAGGCGCGCAAAACCAGATTTTGTTCGACCTTCTTGAGCGGCAGAGCGGACGCAGCAACCCGAATGTCGTGCGTCTGGCTCCGGTTGGCGCGCAAGTCATGGGAACACTCGATTATATTAAAGATGATTATTTCAATCTTGCACTCCGCGAGTTGGAAGGTTTAGATTTTGGCGCGAGCTATGATGTGCGCAATACGCTGCTGGGCAGTTTCAACATCGACATCAATGCGTCGAAACTGCTGAAATATGAACAGTCCGCAACAGATATGCAGACGCAACTGATCGCGGCAAACGCAGCGGGCAAATTCGGCACCGGCGCGACGATTACGCAAGCCGGAAGCCAGATTCAGGTCAACGGAAATCCCGAGTGGCGCTTGAGCGGAAACCTGACGTGGAAATCAGGCCCCGTAAGTGCGGGCGTCTTGGTCAACTATGTCGGCGCTGTTTTCGACACGGGAACGTTTAAGGTAGCCGATCAGTTTTTCAAATTGCCCAGCGTCACGACAGTCAACACCTATGTGCAATATCGCGCGGGTGATGATCAGGGTGCATTTTCGGGCACACGGTTCCGCGTAGGCGCGCGTAACTTGTTCGATAAGCAGCCACCGCTCGCATCGACGAACTATGGTTTCCTAGGCTCGTTGCACGATGCTGTCGGCCGGTTCGTCTATTTCGAGCTGTCGAAAGAGTTTTGATAAAGCGGTCTGACATGACGACTGCTTGGCATGTAGCGGCGCAGAAATTGCGCCGCTAACTTGCCCAAATGAGACTGAGGCAGATTGAAGTTTTTCACGCCGTTTATGCAAACGGCTCTATCAGTGCGGCCGCGCGCGGATTGAATGTGTCGCAGCCAGCGGTCAGCAAGGTATTGCGGCACACCGAATCGCAGCTTGGCATCAGCCTGTTCAATCTGGTGCGTGGACGCTTGGTTCCGACTGATGAGGCGCACGCGCTGTTTCGTGAAGTAGATGAGGTGTTCAGCCGCATCTCCTCACTGCAGGTCACCGCCAACAATTTACGCAACACAGGCACGGGCCATCTGCGGATCGGCGTCGCGCCATCGCTGGGACTTGAGGTGGCGCCCCGTGCCATAGCTGCATTCCGCACCAAATATCCCAACGTCACCTTCGACGTCAAAACCCTGCACCATAACGACACATCACGCGCGTTGTACGAACGCGAATGCGACCTTTCGATTGGCTATGATCCGCCCGAACACCCCAGGCTGAAACTGGAAAAGCTATCGGCGGCGCGGCTTTATCTGATTTGCCAGCCGGGCATGTTTCCATCCGGTAAAACCACGCTGAAGATGAGCGAATTGAACGGCTTGGACATGATCAGCGTTAATGGCAGCGGCCCCATTGGCGATCTTGTGGAAGCCACATTGGAAAAAGCGCAGGTCGATGTGCGCAAGATCATATCGGTCAGCACTTATTATATCGCAGCGGCCTTGGTACGTTTCGGGTCGGGGATTGCGATTGTTGATCAATTCACGGCGCGATCAATGGTGAGCGACGGCTTGGAAGCCCTCTCCATTTCGCCCGAAATGCAGTTCGGGGTTCATGCGATCTGGCTCGAGGATAGGCCGCCGTCGCGATTGGGGCTGCAATTTGTGGCTGAGGTCAAAAAGGCATTGCAGCCATAGAGCGAGCGCCTGTGCAGCGGCACGCATATACTTAACCCAAAGTTATGGGTGAGATGTATTATTGTTCGGCAACGACGCTTGCTCTTGCCGGGTGCATCTTTAGCTAGACCGGATGAATTGGTCCAAAAATTCCAGCGATGATGTGCTGCCCCGCCGCGCGATTGTGTTGGGTGCAGGGGTGGTGGGTGTAGCCACGGCATATGCATTGGCACGACGCGGTGTTGAAGTCACCATCATTGACCGCGCAGCTATCGCGGGGAGCGGGGCTTCTTTCGCAAATGGCGCGCAACTCAGCTATATTTATACCGACGCCTTGGCGAGCAACAGCTTACTCAAACGACTGCCGTCCCTTGCCTTGGGTTTGGATTCCAGCTTTCGCTTACGGCCGAACTTAGACCCAAGCCAAATTGCATGGTTCATGCGCTTCATCCGCAATTGCACGCACCAAAGGTTCCTTGAAAACAGTCTTGCGGGTTTGCAATTGGGCCTTGAATCGCAATTGGCGATGCACGCCTTGCTGGAACAGCATAGTATCGAATTTGGACATCAGTCCGCGGGCAAGATGTTGATCTATGATGACGCTGCGGCATTTCAATCGGCGTGCGATATGGTTTCGGTCCGGCAAAGCCATGGGGCCGAGCAGGAGGTTCTTACCGCGACAGAGGCGGTCAACAAAGAAGCTGCCCTTGCTGAACGCGCGGGCGGCTTTATCGGCGCTGTTTATTCGCCGCAGGAGGAACTGGGCGACCCGCACAAATTCTGCAATGCTTTGCTGTCGCAGGTGGTCAAAGCCTATGGTGTGCACGTGCGGCTGGCGACTGAGGTTGAAAGCTGGAGCGCTGACAGTGACACCGCAATGGTGACCACAAAGGCGGGCGAAACGATCAAAGCGGATCAGCTTATGATATGTGCCGGGATGGACGCTGCTAATTTGCTAAAAAAGCATGGTCTTGGTTCATCGCTTATGCCGATGAAGGGCTATTCCTTTACGGCCGCTCCGGGCCAAGCGTCGCCCAAGATGAGCATTACCGATGTCTCCAGAAAAGTCGTTTTCTGCCCGCTTGATGGTGCTATCCGTGTTGCCGGGCTCGCCGAATTGGGCGCCCGGGATACCATAGTCGACCAACGCCAACTTACGGCGTTGGTATCGACCGCAGCTGGCGTTCTGCCACGCGCCGCTGATTATGCGTCGTCATATCAGGGCTGGGCCGGTATTCGCCCCATGACGGCCAACGCGCTTCCGATTATCAGGAAGATTGCGCCAAGGGTTACAATCAACGTAGGACATGGCATGTTGGGTTGGACATATGCGATGGGATCGGCCGAACGGGCTGCGCGATTGCTGTTAGGAGTTTGATGATGAAGAGTATCGGAAAATGGTCACGTGCGGGCGTCATATTGCTGTCCATGGTCGCGTTGACGGCATCCCCAGTCGTTGCGCAGAAGAAACAGCTGCTTGAATATCCCAGCATCCATTCCCCCGTCGTTGGCGAACAGGGCATGGTGGTGTCACAAAATGCAATCGCGTCAGAGGTAGGCGCGGATATATTACGCCGCGGCGGCAATGCGGTGGACGCCGCTGTCGCCATTGGCTTTGCTTTGGCTGTCACCCTCCCGCGCGCTGGCAATATCGGTGGCGACGGCTTCATGCTGGTGCATGATGCCAAGAGCGGGGAGCAAGTCTTTTTCGATTTCCGTTCGGTCGCACCAAAGGCGGCCACGCTTGCGATGTTTGTCGACAATCAGGGGCGAGAATCCGAAATCGCAGGGCGCGGTTATCTCGCTCCATCGGTACCCGGAACGGTTGCGGGCCTCTATATGGCGCATAAAAAGTTCGGCAAAATGCAATGGTCCGACGTCGTTTCGCCCGCAATCGCACTGGCCCGCGACGGTGTGGTCCTGACCCCGGACGAAGCCTTTGTTTTTGGTTGGGGAAAGGAACGCCTGTCAACCAGCACGGCTGCCAAAGCCGCTTATTACAAGCCTGATGGCGCGCTGTACCGGGCAGGGGAAAGGCTGAAGCAGCCAGACCTTGCATGGACACTGACACAAATCGCAAAACGCGGGGCGGATGGTTTTTATAAGGGGCCGGTTGCGGCGCGTTTTGCCGCCGACATGAACGCCAATGGCGGATTGATTACCACAGAAGATTTGGCCGCCTATCGCGCGATTGAGCGTAAGCCATTGCGTGGGACATATCGTGGCCTTGATATTGTAACGGCACCACCAGCCAGCGCAGGCGGTGCGACGTTGCTCAATATGCTCAACATCGTTGAGAATTTTGACCTGAAACAGAACGGCGTCGGTGCTGCCAAGTCGCTGCACATCATGGCCGAAGCGATGAAGCTGGGATATGCGGATCGCTATGCTGTGTTGGGGGATACCGATTTCGTCACGACGCCGATCAAGGGTTTCATTTCAAAAACCTACGCGCTGTCACGCGCCAAACTCATCGATCCCGACAAAGCCAAACCGGCCGCGCAAATGGGCGTGGGTGATCCATTAAAATATGAAAGCCCGTCGACCACCCATTTCTCAGTGGCCGATGCGCAGGGCAATGTGGTTTCAACGACCTACACGCTGGGCGCCGATTTCGGTTCGGGCGTGATGATTGCCGGAACGGGCGTGCTGCTGAACAATCAAATGAACAACTTCTCGCATGCACAGGCGGCAAAAGCGCTGCGTGATGGCTTGCCAGCACCCCTCAATGCCATGGCTCCGGGGAAACGGATGCTGTCGACGATGATGCCGACCATTGTGATGAAAAATGGCAAGCCTTGGCTCGTAACCGGCACGCCGGGAGGTAGCACCATTATCGACACAGTCATGCAAGTGATCGTCAACGTCGTCGATTTCAATCTCAATGTGGAAGAAGCCACCCACCAGCCCCGTATCTTTCAAGATGCCAGCGATAAATTGCGCGTTGAGCCAAATTTCAACCCCGATACGGTCAACATCCTCAAATCCATGGGGCACACCATCACCTCCGATGAAACGATGGGCAGTGCGCAATCCATCATGATCGAAAACGGCCTTTTCTTAGGTGCCGCAGACCCAAGACGCCCCGGCGCACAGGCCATTCCGCCGGAACGGAGGCAGCCGCGTTGAACGGGACGAAACACAGCACATGAGTGAAGCGCTATCGCCCGAAACGGCGCAATCCAACATCGCCCAGTCACGCCTTGGAACGCTGGAGACGCCGTGCCTGATCATTGATGCCGAACGTATGGACCGCAACATTGCGCGCTTACGAGGAAGGCTCGCGCCCATGGGTGTACCGCTGCGTCCTCATCTCAAGACAGCAAAGTCGATTGAAGTTGCGGTTCGGGCGATGCCTTCGCCGCAAGGCCCGGCGACAGTATCAACGCTTAAGGATGCCGAATTTTTTGCCGCGGCTGGCGTTCGCGACATAATTTATGCGGTCGGTATCACCCCGTGTAAACTTACAAAAGTGATTGAGCTACGCCGAAGTGGTGTCGACCTTGCGGTCATTCTCGATACCGTTGAACAAGCAGAAGCGGTGGCTTTAGCATCGCGCACCAGTGGTGAAGCTATCCCGGCATTGATTGAGATAGATTGCGATGGCCATCGTTCGGGTGTGCCCCCACAAGACGCCGAGCGTCTCGTGTCTATAGGCCGGGCGCTTGTGCAGGGTGGGGAGCTAAGGGGTGTTCTGACCCATGCCGGCGGAAGTTATGCCGCGCGAGGGGCTGCTGCCTTGCGGCAGGCGGCTGAAGCAGAGCGCCTGAGTGTTGTCAGCGCTGCAGAGGCCCTTCGGAAGGCTGGGTTGCCATGTCCTGTCGTTAGCGTTGGGTCTACGCCTACTGCCCATCACGCCGCTGATCTTTCGGGCGTTACTGAGGTCCGCGCAGGCGTCTTCGTTTTTTTCGATCTTGTCATGGCCGGCATTGGTATTTGTGAGATCGATGACATTGCAATTTCGGTGCTTGCGACGGTTATTGGGCATCAACGTGAAAAGGGCTGGATTTTGATTGATGCCGGCTGGATGGCCATGTCTCAGGATCGTGGCACATCAAAGCAGGATATCAACCAAGGCTATGGCGTTGTCTGCGATAGCTCCGGCGCGCCTTTTCATGATCTTATTCTGGCGGACGCTAATCAAGAACACGGCATTGTAACGCTTCGTCCGGGGTCAGGGGGTGTGCTTCCGGACCTTGCCATTGGCGACCGCGTGCGCATCTTGCCCAATCACGCCTGTGCAACAGGAGCACAGCATCGCAGCTACCACGTTGTTCACGGCAAGTCTGATGTCGTCATAAATGAATGGCCGCGTTTTTCGGGTTGGTAACGTTCGCCATTATTTAGGGCACCAAAATCTTAAGCATCTGATGCCTAGCGTCACCATTTTGACAACAAGCAACGCGGAATATTTGATTATGTCATTGGGAAAAATGGTGCCGGCTACAAGGTTCGAACTCGTGACCCCCTGATTACAAATCAGGTGCTCTACCAACTGAGCTAAGCCGGCACTGTGGCGCCCATTGCCTCAAATGATAC
>JBILOZ010000115.1:0-6377 GCA_044374245.1 Sphingorhabdus sp.
AGCCTTCAGCCAACATCGGATATTTCTCAAAACTCGCCATCAGGCAAAACCCTTCGTCACAAAAACATCCCGACCGGAGAAATGATAACCATCAATCCGATATGCAGTTCAATTGTCGGGGAAAGATACTGCTCGTGTTAATAATAGTCTTGAAGTGGCCGAACTTCAAGTTGCCGTTGCTGCAGCGCGGCAATCGCCTGTGCAACAGCGATGCTTCCTGCGGCTGTTGTATATTGCGAAACCTTACCAACCAACGCGGAACGGCGGATTTCTTCGCTGTCTTTCAAGCTCTGCCAACCTTCGGTGGTGTTAAAGATCAGGTGGATTTCACCGTCTTTAATCTTGTCGACGATATGCGGGCGGCCCTGCGCGACCTTGTTGACGCGCTCGACCTCTATCCCCTGCTCCAACAGATAATTTGCCGTCCCGTCGGTTGCGCATACGGTAAAGCCGCACGCAATCGCCTGTTTGACGGCAGGGACGATGACTGGCTTGTCCGTGTCTTTCACCGAAACGAACAGCTTCCCACCCATCGGTGGCGGCATCCGCGCGCCGATTTGTGATTTGGCAAAGGCCGTCGCAAAGTCGCGATCGATACCCATGACTTCGCCTGTTGATTTCATTTCAGGCGACAGGACGGGGTCAACACCGGGGAAACGATCAAACGGGAATACCGCTTCCTTGACCGCGATATAATCGATGTCGAGGTTGATGGGTGGCAAGTCCTTAAGCTTTTCCCCCGCCATAACGCGCGCGGCGATCTTGGCGATAGGTGCGCCAATGGCCTTCGCGACGAAAGGCACGGTCCGGCTGGCGCGTGGATTGACCTCAATCAGATACACCTCGCCATCCTTGACCGCGAACTGAATGTTCATCAGGCCACGGACATGCAGGTTGACCGCAAGCAATTCGGTCTGGCGGCGGATTTCCGCGATGATGTTGTCGGGCAGGCTGTATGGCGGGATGGTGCATGCAGAATCGCCGCTGTGGACGCCAGCTTCCTCAATATGCTGCAATATGCCGGCAACAACGACTTCGTCGCCATCGCACAAGGCATCAACGTCCACCTCAATGGCGTCCCGCAAATAGCTGTCGATCAATACCGGTGAGTCGCCCGAGACGATAACGGCCGTTTGGATGTAATTTTCCAGCTGCGCCTGTGTATCGACGATTTCCATCGCACGCCCGCCAAGAACGTAGGACGGCCGCATCAGCACAGGGTAGCCAATATTCTCGGCAACCTTAATGGCTTCGTCACGGCTGCGCGCAATGCCGTTTTCGGGTTGCTTGAGCTTCAGCTTGTTGATCAGCGCGGCAAAGCGTTCGCGGTCTTCGGCCAGATCGATGGCGTCGGGCGATGTGCCCAAAATCGGAATTCCAGCTGCCTCAAGCGCCTTTGCAAGGTTCAGCGGGGTCTGCCCACCGAACTGGACGATGACGCCCTTCAGCGTACCATTCTGCTGTTCGACATGCAGGATTTCCAGCACGTCTTCCGCCGTCAGTGGCTCGAAATATAAACGGTCGCTGGTGTCATAATCGGTCGACACCGTCTCCGGGTTGCAGTTGACCATGATCGTTTCATAGCCCGCATCCGCCAACGCAAAACAGGCATGGACACAGCAATAATCGAACTCAATCCCCTGCCCGATGCGGTTCGGACCACCGCCAAGGATAACGACCTTCTCACGATCCGTGGGCTGGCTCTCGCACTCCGGCGTGCCAAAGCTTGGGGCTTCATAGGTCGAATACATATAAGGCGTTTTGGCTTCGAACTCCGCAGCGCAGGTGTCGATGCGTTTGAACACGGGGCGCACGCCTAATTTGTGGCGCAGCGCGCGCACTTCATCTTCGGTCACCGCGCCAGCAATCGCGCGCGCAGCCTGCATCGCAATGCCGGAACCACGGCGGACTGCGGTTTCCATGCCTGGGCGGATATTGACCGATTCCAGCGCCAGATAGGCAAGCCGCTTGTCCGAAAATCCCATGGCTTTCAGCCGGCGAAGCGCCTCGGCACTATTGGGCAAACCGTTCGTCTTGACGTCATTTTCGGCGGCAACGATTTCTTCTAGCCGTTCAAGGAACCACGGATCGAACTTAGCAATCGCGTGGATTTCGGCAACGCTCATGCCCTCACGCAGCGCTTGCGCCGCGACCAACAGCCGGTCTGGCGTCGCACGGCTCAATTCGGCAGAAAGCTGGTCTTTCGATGCACCCTTCAGCGCGTCGACATAATTGAAACCCGAAAGCCCGGTTTCCAGCCCACGAAGCGCCTTTTGCAGGCTTTCGTGAATGTTGCGGCCAATCGCCATCACTTCGCCCACGGACTTCATCGCCGTGTGCAACAATGGCTCGGCGCCTTTGAACTTTTCAAAGGCAAAGCGCGGAATTTTGGTGACGACATAATCAATCGTCGGTTCGAACGACGCTGGCGTTGCGCCGGTAATGTCGTTGGTGATTTCGTCGAGCGTGAAACCAACCGCCAGCTTCGCCGCAACCTTGGCAATCGGGAAGCCAGTGGCTTTCGATGCAAGCGCCGACGAACGAGATACGCGCGGGTTCATTTCAATAACGATCAGGCGGCCATCCTTCGGATTGACTGCGAACTGTACGTTTGAACCACCTGTTTCTACACCGATTTCACGCAAGCAGGCGATGCTCGCGTTGCGCATAATCTGATATTCTTTGTCGGTCAGCGTCAGCGCCGGCGCAACCGTGATGGAATCTCCGGTATGCACACCCATTGGGTCGATATTTTCAATCGAGCAGATGATGATGGCATTGTCGGCGCGGTCGCGCACGACTTCCATCTCATATTCTTTCCAACCGAGCAGCGATTCTTCAATCAGCACTTCGGTCGTTGGCGATGCATCAAGCCCGCCGGTCACGATCTTGATAAATTCGTCGCGGTTGTATGCAATCCCACCGCCGGTACCGCCCATGGTGAAGCTTGGGCGAATGATCGATGGCAGGCCAGTGCGCTCAAGCACCTCAAGCGCTTCTTCCATCGAATGCGCGATGCCCGACCGTGCCGATTCCAAACCGATTTTTGTCATGGCGTCGCGGAACTTGATCCGGTCCTCGGCCTTGTCGATCGCTTCGGCATCGGCGCCGATCATCTCAACGCCATATTTCGCGAGCGTGCCATCGTTGAACAAGGCCAAGGCAACGTTCAACGCGGTCTGCCCGCCCATGGTCGGCAACACCGCGTCTGGGCGTTCTTTTTCGATGATCTTGGCAACGATTTCGGGCGTGATCGGCTCGACATAGGTCGCGTCGGCCATATCCGGATCGGTCATGATCGTCGCCGGATTGGAATTGACGAGGATGATGCGATAGCCCTCTTCGCGCAACGCCTTACACGCCTGAGTCCCCGAATAATCAAACTCGCACGCCTGCCCAATGATGATAGGGCCAGCGCCGATGATGAGGATGGATTTTATATCAGTACGTTTGGGCATTTAATTCATATTTCCAAAGGCCCCAGTCGCACTTTCACGAATACGACAGAGTGTAGAGGATGTCAGTGCGCAGCACATGGAATAGAGGGCCGGCATTAGGCTATTCACCCCATCATTCCCGCAAATTTTTCGAACAGATAATGGCTGTCCTGCGGGCCGGGTGAGGCTTCGGGGTGATATTGCACCGAAAACGCTGGCTGATCGGCAAGCTCAAAACCGCAATTGCTGCCGTCGAACAGGCTGACATGCGTCGCCTTGGCATTGGCGGGCAAGGTATCTGCGTCCACGGCAAAGCCATGGTTCATGCTGGTAATCTCAACCGCGCCGTCGATGAGGCGCTTGACGGGATGGTTCGCGCCGCGGTGTCCCTGATGCATTTTCTCAGTTCTGGCGCCGACCGCGAGGCCAAGCATTTGATGCCCAAGGCAAATGCCGAACAACGGCTTTTTGGTGTCCAGCCACTGCTTGATCACCGGAACGGCATATACGCCCGTCGCGGCGGGGTCACCGGGGCCGTTCGACAGGAACAGACCATCGGGCGCATGCGCCATGATTTCTTCGAACGTTGCGGTCGCGCTCACGATCGTGACGTCGCAACCGACATCGACCAAATTGCGCAGGATATTGTGCTTTATGCCATAATCGATGGCGACGACTTTTTTGCGGCCCTTGGCAGGTTCGGCATAGCCCGAACCCAGCTTCCAAAGCCCCTGATCCCATCCATAAGTCTGCAACGTCGTTACATCCTTGGCCAGGTCCATACCTTCCAATCCAGCCCATGCCTTTGCGCGTGCCAACAATGCAGGCACATCAAAATCGCCGCTCGCCGAATGCGCGATCACGGCGTTCGGCGCGCCGGCAACACGGATGAGCCGCGTCAGTGCGCGGGTATCAACGCCCGAAATGCCAATGCGGCCATTGGCCTTCATCCATGCATCAAAATGCTGTGTGCTGCGGAAATTCGATGGGTCGGTCACGTCCTGACGCACGATAGCGCCCAAGGCGTGCGGGTTCAGCGCCTCGACATCTTCGGGGTTGGTGCCGACATTGCCAATATGTGGGAAGGTGAAGTTGATGATCTGCCCCGCATAAGACGGGTCGGTCATCACTTCCTGATATCCGGTCATGGCTGTGTTGAAGCAGACTTCGCCAACCGCTTGGCCTTCTGCGCCAAAGCCCTTGCCCCAGATGACTTCCCCGGACGCCAGAACCAATACCCCCGTCGCTCCAGAAGGCGCGCGCGAAGAAATGGGGTCGGCCATGATGGGGTCGCTCCTGTGAGACGGATTACAGCAATGTCGCTAAGGGATTGCGCCTAGAGACGGCGGGGGGATGCGTCAATCTGGAAATCGACAAAGCTGTGGAATATGTCATTTTAACTTTGCGCCCTCTGCGCCTCTGCGTGCAAAAATCGGATTTACGCAGAGGCACAGAGGACGCAGACATTGTTTGCGCAGGCATGTCGGCTTAAGGCCATGCGCATAACGTTGTTTGAAATGAGATTATAATGATTCGTGATACCATCAAGGCCGCCCAAATTACCGCGATGAAGGCTGGCGAAAAAGACCGGCTCGCGGCCGTTCGCCTTATCCTCGCCAAAATCAAAGACCGCGATATCGAACTGCGCACCGCATCGCAGCAGCCCGACGATGACGCAATGGTGGTTGAGGTCATGCAAAAGATGATCAAGCAGCGCCGCGAATCCATCGCGCTCTATGAACAGGGCGGACGCGTTGAGCTGGCCGCGATTGAAGCAGCCGAGCTTGCAATCATCGAAGATTTCCTACCCGCACAAATGAGCGACGCCGAAACCAGCGCAGCCATCGAAGGCATCAAGGCCGAACTCGGCGCAGAATCCCTAAAAGACATGGGCCGTGTCATGGCGACCTTAAAAGAACGCCACGGCCCGCAACTCGACATGAGCAAGGCAAGCGGCCTTGTGAAGGCGGCGTTGTCGTAAAGATGCTCCCTTCCCGCCTGCGTGAGGGGAAAACCGGCATATGACCCTCACCCCGCAATGGCTTGATGAACTGCGGTCGCGGACGACGCTTTCCGCGTTGATTGGCCGCACCGTAAAGGTGACCAAGGCGGGGCGCGAGTTTAAGGCATGTTGTCCGTTCCACAATGAGAAGTCGCCGAGCTTCACGATCAACGATGAAAAAGGCTTCTACCATTGCTTTGGCTGCTCCGCGCATGGCGATGCCATTCGGTGGATGACCGACCAACGTGGCCTGTCGTTCATGGACGCGATTAAGGAATTGGCCGCCGAAGCCGGGATGGAGGTCCCTGCCCCTGACCCCAAAGCCGCCCAGCGCGCCGAAAAAGCGAACAGCCTGTATGACGTAATGACGTCAGCGCAGGACTGGTTTGTTGCGCAACTGCAAAGCCCCGATGGCGCAAGTGCGCGATCCTATCTGAAAAAGCGCGGGTTTACCGAAAAAACCATCCGCGATTTCGGCTTCGGGCTCGCGCCCGATAATCGCACAGCATTGAAATCAGCGCTGAAGCAATATGGCGATGCCATGCTGGTTGAGGCGGGGTTGCTGATCGCGGTGGAGGGCAAGGATCCTTACGACCGGTTTCGCGGCCGGCTGATGATACCCATTCGCGACCCACGCGGCCGCGTGATTGCGTTTGGCGGCCGGATATTGGGCGATGGTGAGCCCAAATATCTCAATTCGCCGGATACGCCTTTGTTCGACAAGGGACGGACGCTCTACAATCTGGACAAATGTTCGCCCGCATCGCGCCAGACTGGCCGGGTCATTGTGGTCGAAGGCTATATGGACGTCATTGCGATTGCGCAGGCCGGCTTTGGTGACGCGGTTGCCCCATTGGGCACCGCACTGACCGAGCAGCAAATCCAGATGCTCTGGCGCATGACCGAAAAACCGTTGCTGTGCTTCGATGGGGACTCGG
>JBILOZ010000116.1:0-6370 GCA_044374245.1 Sphingorhabdus sp.
CGCGTTCGTCGCTCCAGCCATCAACGCCATTTTCGCGAATGCCCGCGATGATACGCGCGTTCACGCCCGCGTCGCAGAGATATTGGCCGGACTTGCGATCCACAAACAGCGTAATCGGCACGCCCCATGCGCGCTGGCGAGACAGCACCCAGTCGGGGCGGCCTTCGACCATGGCGGTAATGCGGTTCTGGCCCTTTTCCGGAACCCAGCGGGTGTTGGCGATGGCCCGCATGGCGGTGTCGCGCAACGTGACCCCCTCTCCCCTTGCGGGAGAGGGCTGGGGAGAGGGGTCGGCTCGCGTCTGCGAGCCCAAAGATTCTGCTCCGGCAGACGCCCCCTCACCGCTGCGACTAGGCTCGTTCCTCGCCAAGTCTCGCGCCTCTCCCGCAAGGGGAGAGGGATTTAATGGCTTATCCATCGGCACGAACCATTGAGGGGTGCAGCGATAGATGACTTTCGCCTTTGACCGCCAGCTGTGCGGATAGCTGTGCTTATAATCCGCCGACGCCGCGAGCAATCCGCCGCTATCGTGCAACGCAGCGCAGATGGGGCCATCAGGCGCGTTGAATTTGGGATTGATGACGCTGCCCTCACCGCCGAGCCAGAGCCAATCAGCGCGATATTTGCCATCGCCTTCAACCGCGAACACCGGTTCAATGCCATTGGCCTTGCACAGGTCGAAATCATCCTCGCCATGGTCGGGCGCCATATGGACAAGGCCGGTACCGCTATCGGTCGTGACGAAATCGCCCGCGAGCATCGGACGCGGCTTTTCAAAGAAACCGCCGAGTTCGTGCATCGGGTGACGGACGAAGGCATCAGCAAGCGCCCCAGCCTTAAGCGTGCCATGGCCCCGATCAACAGCCTCGACACCTAGTCGAGACAAGAATGCACGCTCAAGATCAAGGGCATAGATGTAACGGCGGCCAGCTACCTCAGAAATGACATAGTCAACCTTTGGCCCGTAAGCCAAGGCCTGATTAACCGGAATGGTCCAAGGTGTTGTCGTCCAGATCACCGCAAACGCGCCAACTAAAGAAGGCTCGTTCGGTGCCTCCACGATCTCAAACGCCACGTCGATCTGCGTCGAAACGATATCCTCATATTCGACTTCAGCTTCCGCGAGCGCGGTCTTTTCCACCGGCGACCACATCACGGGCTTTGCACCGCGATACAGCTGGCCGCTTTCGGCAAATTTCAACAGCTCCGAAACAATGGTCGCTTCGGCCTGGAAATCCATCGTCAGATAGGGATTGTCCCAATCGGCATTGATGCCCAGCCGCTTCAATTGTTCGCGCTGCGTATCGACCCAATGCTGCGCATAGGCCCGGCATTCGGCGCGGAACTCAACGGCGGGAACTTCGTCCTTATTCAGCTTTTTCTTGCGATATTGCTCTTCAACCTTCCACTCGATGGGCAGGCCGTGGCAATCCCAACCGGGCACATAAGGCGCGTCTTTGCCCAACAATGTCTGCGTGCGGACGACCATGTCCTTCAGAATATGGTTCAGCGCGTGGCCGATATGCATGTCGCCATTCGCATAAGGCGGGCCATCATGCAGAATGAACTTCTCACGCCCACGGCGGCGATTGCGCAGCTCCGCATAAAAATCCTGCGCCTGCCAACGCGCGAGAATGCCCGGCTCCTTCTGCGGAAGGCCGGCCTTCATGGGGAAATCTGTTTTCGGCAGGAAAACGGTGTCGCGATAGTCGATAGGGTCAGTCATGTTGTGCGGGTGCCTAAAGGATATGGCGCTGCAAATAAAGCCTGTATCCGCGCAGTTACACGCGCCGCGTCATGTGGCGATGGATCACGCAGAGGCGCAGAGAACGCAGAGGCGGGGAAATAAAGCATCGCCGTCACCCTGAACTTGTTTCAGGGTCTTAATTCCGGACAACCTCAAGAAGTAAGATGCTGAAACAAGTTCAGCATGACGGTGATGGGTTGTCAGGGTGACGGGAATACCGGAATCTCCGCGACCTCTGCGCCTCTGCGTGAACGAAAAATCATGTTCGGTTCAACGCTGGCCCGATGGCCCAGATGTCCTCAACCCAAATATAGCCATTGTAGCTTGCCGGGATTTTGCCAAGCTCTTCGATATTATGCCCCCAATATCCGGCGGGCTTCGTCGCAATCCTGCGCCATTTGCGCCATCAGGGCGTCCAGACTGTCAAACTTCGCCTCTCCGCGGATGAAGGCGTGGAATTCGATTTCGATATTCTGCCCATAGAGGTCCTCGGCAAAGTCGAAGAAATGCGGCTCAAGCAATTCCTTGGGCGGATCGAACGTCGGGCGAATACCAAGGTTCGCGGCGCCATTCAGCACGCGGCCATCGGGCAAGCGGCCCTTCACCGCATAAATGCCGTACCGCGGGCGCAGATAATGGCCCATGTCGATATTGGCGGTCGGGAAACCCAATAGCCGCCCGTTTTTATCACCATGCTGCACAATGCCCTCAACCGTGAACGGCCGCGTGAGCAAAGCGGTGGCCGTGGCGCAGTCGCCATCCTTGAGCGCATTGCGGATACGGCTCGAGGATATCACGCCGCCATCATCCACCACTGGCCCCATGGCGGTCGACGTCAGGCCATGCGCGCCGCCCAGGTCGCGCAACACGTCAATATTGCCGCCGCGCTTATGCCCAAAGGTAAAGTCCTCACCCGTGACCACCGCCGAAATGCCCAAACGTTCCATCAGCAATGTGACGATGAAATCTTCGGCGCTGGTCGCGGCAAGTTCTGCATCGAAATCAAACACCAGCATCGCGTCGGCACCGGCTTCGGCAAAAAGCCGCTGGCGCTGATCCAGCGTCGTTAGACGGAACCAAGGCGATTCCGGCGCAAAAAAGCGCACAGGATGCGGATCAAATGTTGCGATGATCGCTGGCTTACCCGCGGCTTTTGCCTGTTTTATCGCTGCGCCAGCAACGGCCTGATGCCCCAAATGAAAGCCGTCAAAATTGCCCAAGGCAACGATACCGCCGCGCAATGCGTCAGGCATTCGGTCTTTGGCAGAAAGGCGGGGAATGGTCATTGCGCGGTGGCAGCCTTTTCCATCGGTACCAAGCCAGCACGGATGACGCGCAATGCGTTTTCGCCCATGACGGCGCGAATTTCGTCTGGCGTGAAACCTTCGTCCATCAACGCTTGGGTGACTTGCGCGAGTTGCGAGGTATCGAAACGCACCGTGGTCGCGCCATCATAGTCCGATCCCAAAGCGACGTGCTGAATGCCAACCAGATCGCGCACATGCTTCATCGCCTTGGCCGCAGCACGCGGATCGGTGGAGCATATTGCGCCCTCCCAATAGCCGATGCCAATGATGCCGCCGGTTTTGGCCACGCCGCGCACTTCGTCATCGGTCAGGTTGCGGTTCACCTTGCACGTCGCCTGCACGCCGCCATGGCTGGAGACCACGGGACGTTTCGCCATGGCCAAGACCTCGGCAACGCCAGCATGGCTAAGATGCGCGATGTCGACGATCATGCCCTTGGCCTCCATCCGGCGCAATATGTCGCGGCCGAACGGCGTCAGTCCGCCTTTTTTCAGGCCGTGCATCGACCCGCCCAATTCATTGTCAAAGAAATGCGTGAACCCCGCCATACGGAACCCGGCGTCGTACAACCGGTCGAGATTCTCGATTTTGCCTTCAAGATTATGGAGGCCTTCAATGGTGAGCATTGCCCCTGTAGGCGGAGAAGATTTATACTTTTGCTGCTCGGCCTGATCCAGCGGAAGCACCCATTTTGAACGGTCGCCACGATCCGATTGCAGCTTGGCGACATCGTTATCGCTTCGAACTACGCGGATGTAGCCTTCGGATTCGACCTCGGCACCCCGAAGTTTTGCAGCGTGATACAGCGACCGCTCAACCAATGAGCGCCATGTTTTCACCGGCTGCAACTGCGCGAAGGTCAGCAGAGTGATATTGTCGGTGTCCGCACCATTGCCATCATAATTCTGGCCTTTGGGCGTTTTGGTGACCGACGAGAAAAGCTGAAGCGCGACATTGCCTTCCTGCAAGCGCGGCAAATCCATATGGCCGCGATCCGCCCGGTCGCCCAAATCGCGGTTCCACATCAACGTGTCGCTGTGCAGGTCGACGATGTTCAATGTCTTGTGCAATGCCTTGGCCTCATCGCTGACCTTGATCAGCGGCTGACCGTCCACCGCGTTCATCGAACCTTCGACATAGCCGGGTAAAAAGCCGAAAAAGCCAATCGCAGCCGCGCCAATCAGCGTCAGTGGAATCCAGAATTTCTTACGCATCATTTCCCCCAATATACCGCGTGCTTAGCTCTTTGCCCGCCGGACGAGCGTGACAAAGTCGAACGCTGGTGCGTCGTTCAACGCAGCATGGCTTTCGCGGGACAGTTCTTCCCACTCCGCCATGTCGAAATCCGGAACCGACGTGTCGCCTTCGGGCTGCGCGGCAATCTCCGTCAATTCAATGCGGTCCGCGAGCGGCAGAAATAGATTATAGATTTCCGCGCCGCCAATCACGCACACATGTGGGCCATTGGCGAGCTTCAACGCGTCGGCCACCGAATGCGCGATTTCGGCGCCGTCTTCTTCCCATTCGGTATCGCGCGTCAAAACAATGTGGCGTCGGCCATCCAGCAAGCCGGGCAGGCTGTCAAAGGTCTTGCGCCCCATAATCATGGGCCGCCCCTTGGTTATCTGTTTGAAATGACGCAGGTCTGCGGGGAGATGCCACGGCATGCCGCCATCTTTCCCGATGACTCCATTGGCGGCGCGGGCGAGGACAAGGATAATTTCGGGATGATTCATAACCCCGCTTTGCCTTGAAAAACTTAGCGATACAAGCGGGTGACGTGGCCTATTTTTCGGCCCGGGCGCGCTTCGGCCTTTCCATAAAGATGCAGATGCGCCGCGGGGTCGGCCAGAATCTGTGCAAAGGCGTCGCCATCATCCCCGATCAGGTTCTGCATTTCGACACGGGCCGCCACCGTTTCGGTGCTGCCAAGCGGCAGTCCGCAAATCGCGCGAATGTGGTTTTCAAACTGGCTGGTGGCCGCGCCTTCAATCGTCCAATGGCCGCTATTGTGCACGCGGGGCGCGATTTCATTGAACAAGGGACCCGCGCTGCTGGCAAAAAATTCGGCGGTGAATACGCCGACATAATCAAGCTTGGTTGCAACCGCCGCCGCCATATCGCGCGCCGCCTGTTGCTGGCTTTCCACAAGTGCGCCAGCGGGCAGCGTCGACGTTGCCAAAATGCCGCCGACATGCACATTGTGCGGGCTATCCCAAAAGCGGATCTCGCCATCTTGGCCGCGCACCAATATCACCGAAAATTCGGCATCGAACTGCACCATGGCTTCTGCGATCAGCGGCTGTGCACCCGTCTGCGCCCATGCATCGATCAGGTCGTCTTTTGACGTGACGCGAAGCTGCCCCTTGCCGTCATATCCCATGCGGATCGTCTTCAGGATGCACGGGATACCCACCGCATCAACCGCCGCCTGCACGTCGCCTTGCACATTTGCGATGGCAAAGTTGGCTGTCTGTCCGCCAAGGCTGCGCACAAAGCGCTTTTCGGCGTCACGATCCTGCGCGACTTCCAACGCCTTGGCCGGCGGATAGATGGGGGCAAGCCCGGCAATCGTTTCAAGCGGCGCAACGGGCACATTTTCAAATTCGAAGGTGACGACATCGCATTGCTGCGCAAAATCTTTCAACGCGGCATGGTCGTCATACGCGCCAATGCTGCTTTGCGCGGCGACGTCAAACGCCACATTGTCCCCTGCTGGCGCGTAAATATGGCAACGATAGCCAAGCTGGGCCGCCGCAACCGCGAGCATCCGGCCAAGCTGGCCGCCACCCAATATTCCAATGGTCGAACCAGGAGGCAACGCAGTCATCGGCTTCGTCTCACTCCGGCGTTTCGGCTACCGAAGCGGTCTGGGCCGCGCGCCATGCATTCAGCCGCGCCGCGAGCGCTGCATCATTATTGGCCAGCATCGCCGCCGCCAAAAGCGCGGCGTTGGTTGCGCCCGCCTTGCCAATTGCGAGCGTGCCGACGGGAATGCCCGCGGGCATCTGGACGATCGACAACAGGCTATCCATACCATCCAGCGCCTTTGACTGCACCGGCACGCCAAGCACCGGAAGCCGTGTCATCGACGCCGCCATACCCGGCAGATGCGCCGCGCCACCCGCGCCAGCGATAATGCATTGCAGACCCCGATCGGCCGCGTTTTTTGCATAATCATATAGACGCTCAGGCGTACGGTGCGCGGACACCACTTTGCATTCATGGGGAATGTCGAGCGCAGTCAGCGTGGCTGACGCTTCGCGCATCGTTTCCCAGTCCGAACGGCTTCCCATGATGATGCCAATAAGCGGCG
>JBILOZ010000117.1:0-6311 GCA_044374245.1 Sphingorhabdus sp.
GCTTGGTCTTGATTTTGGCGATGCGCAGTTGCTCGATCGCTATAGCCGGTGGCGCAGCATTGATACGTTGCTGATCGCGGTATCGACCGATGGCTTGAACCGCCTTTTTTCCATTCCCGGCAAAACCGCGTCGGCGGTCCGGCGCTTCGGAATGGCAATGGTGCAGCGCGCTGCCCCGGCCAAGGCATTTTTCATGGCCGAGGCGCGGGGCGAAAGTGGCGCGCTGCCCAAATTGCTTCAGGGTGTTGCCGTCTAAATCCGAATTATCCCTGTGTAACAGGTACTAGTCGGATTTCGACACGGCGGTTCGCCGCGCGACCGGTTTCATCCAGATTGCTCGCCTTTGGCTGGCTCTCACCATAGCCACGCGTTGCAAGACGCGCGGACTGAACGCCACGCGAAGTTAGATAGCTTGCAACAGCCGACGCACGGCGTTCCGATAACGACTGGTTATAGGCATCCGATCCGGTGGAATCGGTATGGCCCATGACGTCGACATAGGTTTTTTCATATTGCGTCAGCGTCGATGCAACCTGATCCAGCGTATTGCGGAAACCCGCATCGATATTCGCGCTATCGAGGCCAAAGGTCACTTCCGAAGGCATATCGAGGACGAGATTGTCACCATCGCGAATAACGTTGATGCCCGTGCCTGCGGTTTGCTGACGCAGCTTTCTTTCTTGTTCGTCCATATAATAGCCAACGCCCGCACCGGCCAAAGCGCCGATACCCGCGCCGACAATCTTTTCCGTGCGATCGCTGCGCCCGCCAATAAGGTCGCCAAGCAAATATCCACCCAATGCGCCGCCAACGCCACCAAGCGCAGTCTTCGAAATCGTGCGCTGGCCCGTTGTCGGGTCGGTCACACATGCCGATAGCGGCAGCAAGGCAGCCATGAGCGACAGTGTTATCAATTGATTCTTCTTCATCATTTTCCCTTTCAGCTTGGATGCCCCATAAGCGACACCCATGATGAACCTGCGATTATCCGTGGCTGGGTTGCATCCTTTGATGATAACAGATTTTGCGGCATTTTGTTGCCAAAGCGCTGGCGTTGGCACTATGGGAAGCAGGTCCCTATGGAACCTCTTCATCCTTTCCCGTGGTTTGATGCCGCAACGATATTGGCCCTCATTGCCCTGAACGGTGTGTTTGCCATGTCTGAACTCGCCATCGTTTCGGCGCGCACAGCGAAATTAAAGGCGATGGCGGAAGACGGAAAACGCGGCGCAGCGGCCGCCCTTCGGTTGGGGCGAGACCCGGGCAAGTTTCTGTCCACAGTGCAAATCGGCATCACACTCATTGGTATTATCGCGGGTGCTTATTCCGGATCGACGCTGGGCGGGCCAGTTGCCGAACGCATCGCACTTTTGGGCATGGACAAAGAATGGTCGGAAACTTTGGGTTTCGGAATTGTCATCAGCATCACGACCTACGCATCCTTGGTGGTCGGCGAGCTGGTCCCCAAGCAATTTGCGCTCATAGCGCCCGAAAGAATCGCCGTCACCATGGCGGGTCCAATGGAGATGCTGGCACGCGTGACCGCACCGATTGTCTGGACCCTTGATAAATCCAGCGCGACCATATTCCGCGCACTTGGGCTTCGCCGCGATACCCGTGACGCACTGAGCGCCGAGGAATTGCGTATGGTCTTCGCCGAAGCAACCCATGCAGGCATCATTGAAGAGCATGAACATAAGGTCATTGCCGGCGTAGTACGGCTGGCCGACCGTCCGGTGCGTGAAGTCATGACGCCACGTACGGATGTCGACCGTATTGCAGCCGACGCATCCGAAGATGATGTCCGCGATTCGCTGTTGAATTCGCTGCACACCCGTCTGCCCGTCACAGGCGAAGACGGTGACGATATCATTGGCGTTGTCCAATCACGCGATATTGTTGCGGCACAGATTCGCGGCGAAAGTCTTGATATCCGCAGCTTGATGCGTCGCGCTGAAATCATCCCTGATCAACTTGACGCCATGGACGCACTTGAAATTCTGCGTTCGTCGGATGTGCCTATGTTGCTGGTCCACGATGAATATGGGCATTTTGAAGGAATCGTCACGCCCAACGACCTTTTGGCGGCGATTGCGGGCGAGTTTGCATCGGATCAAGCGCAAGGTAGCGCGCCGAACATCATCACATTGGACGATGGATCGATGCTCGTCTCGGGCGCAATGTCCGCCGACGCAATGGCAGACGCACTGTCGATTGATCTGCCCGAAGACCGCGATTACGCGACCGCTGCGGGCCATGTCCTACACATCTTGCGGCACTTGCCCGAAGAAGGCGAATCCTTCCGCGACCAAGGTTGGCATTTTGAAGTTGTGGATATGGATGGCCGCAAAATCGACAAGCTGCGCGTCCGACTTGCAGAAAAAGCAACTCGAACGGACGCAGTTGAGGGCTTGTGATTGCACAAACGCTTGGTTAGGGCGTTTGGCAGATATGGAATTACACGTCACGACGACAACAGGATATTGATATGGCCGATTTCTTCCTTCCAAAGAACAGCAAGGTCCAAAAGGGCACTGTTCACGCCGCGAAAACCGACGGGAAAGTCAAGAAATTCAAGGTGTATCGTTACGATCCCGACAGTGGCGAGAACCCGCGTTACGACACTTTTGAAGTCGATACCGAAACCTGCGGCCCCATGGTCCTTGACGCATTGATCAAAATGAAGGGCGAACAGGATTCGTCGCTGACCTTCCGCCGTTCATGCCGCGAAGGCATTTGTGGTTCATGCTCGATGAACATCGATGGCAAAAACGGCCTCGCGTGCACCACGGCAATTGAAGATTGCAAAAGCGAAGTCACACTGACTCCGCTGCCGCATATGGAAGTTATCAAGGACCTCGTTCCTGACTTCACCCATTTTTATGCGCAATATGCGTCGATCAAGCCATGGCTGCAGACGGTGACGCCAGAACCATCAGGCAAGGAGCGCCTTCAGTCGCCTGAAGACCGTGCAAAGCTGGATGGTCTGTATGAGTGCATCTTGTGCGCATGCTGCTCGACAAGCTGCCCGTCTTATTGGTGGAACAGCGACAAGTTTTTGGGCCCAGCCATCTTGCTTCAGGCCTATCGCTGGTTGGCAGATAGCCGTGACGAAATGACCGGCGAGCGTTTGGATGAGTTGGAAGATCCATTCCGTCTGTATCGCTGCCACACGATCATGAACTGTGCGAACGCATGCCCCAAGGGTCTAAACCCTGCAAAGGCCATTGCGGAAACCAAGAAGATGGTTGCCGAACGCCACCTTTAATTTACGGGACGGCAGTTGGACACACCCGCTTTTGATAGCAGTCCGGATCCGGACAATCCCGGTTGGCTAAACTGGCAGATGACCGATGCCACGCGCTATAATGGCACGGTTCTCGGTAAAATGCTGGTGCGCAGTGAAGGGCATCATAAAGCCCGCCTGCGCATGTTTCCCGAACACCGGCACAGCAACTTGCGCGACGCTGTGCATGGCGGCGTCACGCTTGGCTTTATCGACGTGGCCATGTTTGGCGCATCGCGGATGTTTGGCCTGATTGAGGCGGGCGCTGCCGTTACACTTGATCTATCGGTGCAGTTCATTGGTGCTGGGGTGATCGGCGAACCACTTGAGGCAGAGGTCGAACTTTTGAAAGAAACGGGTCGCCTGCTGTTCATGCGCGGCATTGTCTCGCAAGGCGAATCCCGCGTCGCCGCGTTTTCAGGGACGATTCGAAAACCCAGTCAGAAATGATGGCCGCCTCGGTCACGGATCGGCACGCGGCCCTTGTCAGTGCAGGCGAACTGAAGCCTGATGCTGATCAAGCCAAGGCCGTTTTGGCACTGGCGAAAGTGCAAGCCGAGCTTGAGGCCGTACCGCCCCGCGGAAGCACAATGTGGCGTTTCTTGGGGCGCAAGCCTGACCCAGCCCGCGGGCTATATTTATGGGGCGGTGTTGGGCGCGGGAAATCCATGCTCATGGACCTGTTTTTTGACAGTGTTCAGATACAGCGGAAACGTCGTGCCCATTTCCATGAGTTCATGCTGGACATCCACGCGCGGCTAAAGGTTGAGCGCGAAAAAGAGAAAGGCGATCCCATTCCGCCCGTGGTCGCGGCACTGGCGGATGAAGCCCGGTTGCTCTGTTTTGACGAAATGGTGGTCAACAACATGGCCGATGCAGCGATCATGTCTCGGCTGTTCACAGGATTGATTGCCGCAGGCGTCACCGTTGTCACAACATCGAACCGGCGACCCGATGACCTGTATAAGGATGGCCTCAACCGCCAACTGTTTTTGCCGTTCATCGCGTTGATCAAAGACAGCCTGGATATTTTTGCGCTCGATGGCCCGACCGACTATCGGCGCGACCGTTTGGGCAATGCCAAAACCTGGCTGGTACCCAATGGTGCCGAGGCGACGGCGGCATTATCGGACACATTCTTCCGCATGACCGATTACCCGCCCGAGGACCGCGCACATGTCCCCTCGTTAGAGCTGGACGTAGGCGGCGGTCGGACGCTGCATGTGCCAAAGGCGCTGAAGGGCGTCGCCGTTTTCTCGTTCAAGCGTCTTTGCGCGGAGGCGCGTGGTGCCTCCGATTATCTTGCGATTGCGCGGCGGTTCCACACCGTTTTGATGGTGGGCATTCCCGTGCTTGGGCCGCACAACCGCAATGAAGCGGCGCGTTTTGTGACGTTGATCGATGCCTTGTACGAATATCGCGTCAAGTTTTTGGCGAGCGCAGATGCCGGCCCTGACCAGCTTTACCCGATGGGCGACGGGCGTTTTGAATTTGACCGTACCGTATCGCGGCTGATGGAAATGCAGTCGGAAGATTATCTGGCGGAAGGCCACGGCGCGCGCTAGCATTGCATAAAGGAGAGAAAAGATGATCGGACGGAGCACGTTTTTATTGGCAGGCATGTTGGCCCTGACAACCGCTGCACATGCGCAAACAGCTGCATCAAAAATAGCATCGGAACGCGCGCTCTTTGCAAAGATCGTCGAAATTCCTTCCGTTGAGGGGCAGCCTGCCGAATTCAAAAAGCTGACCGCATTATTGACGGCGGAGTTCCGCAAGGCGGGCATCACCAACGTGATCGTCAAAGATCATGACAATACCCAGACAATGATTGTCCGTTGGCCCGCAGCCAAGCCTTCGGGCAAAAAGCCGATTTTGCTGATGGCGCATATGGATGTCGTCGCCGCCAAAGCAAGCGATTGGAAATATCCGCCATTTAAGTTTCGCGAAGAGGGCGGATATTATCTGGGTCGCGGTTCAAACGACAATAAGGCTGCGTTGACCGGTATCGTCCTTGCCCTCCAATATCTGCGCGCCGAAAAGTTTGAACCCACGCGCGATATCATTGTGCTGTTTACTGGCGATGAAGAGACGATCGGCAACGGTGCACGGCGCGCGGCAACCGAATGGCGCGAGCTTATTGACGCCGAATATGCCCTCAATGGTGATGCTGGCGGCGGGTCGGTTTTCCCTGATGGCCGCGTTGAAGGCTTCGGCATTCAGATTGCGGAGAAAACCTACGCCGATTTCCGGCTGACCGCTGTGAACCGTGGCGGACACAGCAGCGTGCCGCGTCCGGACAATGCGATTTATGCGCTGGTCAATGCGCTCACCGCAGTGGAGCGGCATCGCTTTCCAGCCATGATTAACGATGCCACACGTGCGAGTTTCGAGATGCTGGCAAAAGGCGATAGTGGCCAATTTGGTGAACTGTTGCGCCGATTTCTTGCCGATCCCCAAGATCGCGAAACAGCCGATCTGTTAGAGGCGATGGATCCCGGAAGCACGCGCACGCGCTGTGTCGCAACGATGTTGTCTGGCGGTCACGCGCCAAATGCCTTGCCCCAAAAAGCCGAAGCCAATGTGAACTGCCGCATTTTTCCGAGCGTTAAAACAGAGGATGTCCGGCAGCAATTGCAAGCGCTTTCAGGACCGGATGTCACGGTATCGGCCGCCGAAGGATCGCAAACACCCGAAACCGCACCATCACCGATGCGCGATGACATAGTCCAAGCCTATCGGGCCGCTGTCGCAACCCGCTTTCCCAACGCGCCCGTTCTGCCATTCCAGTCGGCGGGCGCTACCGACGGGGCGTTTTTACGGTCCGCGGGCATTCCTGTTTATGGATTTGGTGGCCTTTGGAGCATCGTCGGACAGAAAGAGGGCGCGCATGGCCTAGATGAACGCGTCTGGGCCGAAGGATTTCATGGCCAAGTGCCCATCTGGATGGAAATGTTGCGGCGGGTGGCTGGTAACTGACAGCGTGCTCTTCGCCCGCTATCGCTATTGCGAACTGTTATCATAA
>JBILOZ010000032.1:0-17854 GCA_044374245.1 Sphingorhabdus sp.
GCACTCGCTCGACAAAGAGCAGCGCGTAAATTTCGAAGTCGAAATTGGCCGCAACGGTAAAGCTTCGGCTGTAAATCTTTCAGCTGCTGATTAATCAGCTTTTAGGTTTAAAAAAAGGGCTGCCGAAAGGCGGCCCTTTTTTTGTGCGGGGCGCTTGCCGGATTAATCGAACAGCTCTTCCAGAAATGACTTCCTCCGCTTTTGATACGGATAGCCATGGCCAAAGCCCGGCTGCTGGTGGCCATAGCCTGGCGGTGCAAATCCGGCGGGCGCTTGCGGTGGAATGGGTTGCGGGGCAGCTTGCGGTGCAGGCATCTCGGCAGCAACGCTGCGTTCGATGATCTTGTCCAACTCACCACGATCAAGCCAAACGCCGCGGCATTGTGGGCAATAGTCGATTTCGACACCCTGGCGATCACTCATGACAAGCGCGACCTTGCAAACAGGGCATGGCATTCCAACGGCTGGGTTCATATCGGGTCTCCTCTTTAATGGTTTAAAGCGGTCCGACATCGCCGTCATGTGACGACCAGAGGGGCCCGGCCCGCAAAACGCAGTTGGGCATTGGTCGGCACTATTTCAATAACCCTGGCTGTTAATTCAGCAATGCACCGGTCATCCACATCGCGGACAGCACGAATATGGCCAGAAACAGCGATATCGCGAACCCCAGCGGTTAGCGTTTCCGGACAAACTCCGCGCGCAGCACGAGGCCCTTGATCCCGTCAAACCGGCAGTCAATTTCCTGCGCATCGCCCGTCAAGCGGATGGATTTGATAAGCGTTCCGCGCTTCAATGTCTGACCCGCACCCTTTACGGTCAGGTCCTTGATCAAGGTCACCTGATCGCCGTCCGCCAGAATATTGCCGACCGCGTCGCGGACCTCAACTGCGCCGTCCTGTTCGGATTTGGCATTGGCTTCGGCCGCACTGATCCATTCGCCAGATGCCTCGTCATAAACATATTCGTCGTCGGTCCCGTCCGTCATCATGTAATCCCCGCTTTGATATTGCCACGCCCTAGCGCCATTTACGTGCGGGTGAAAGCCGGTTGCAATTTGCAATGATGTCAGTAAGATTTTTATAATAGAGTGGAGAGTTATATGGCGCAGGCTGAAACGGTTGTAGATGTATTGATTGTAGGCGCTGGTTTATCCGGCATTGGTGCGGCGGCGCATCTGACCATGCAATGCCCCAATAAAAGCTATGCCATCGTCGAACAGCGCGCTGACATGGGCGGCACTTGGGACCTTTTCCGGTACCCGGGTATCCGGTCTGACTCGGACATGCACACCTTGGGCTATCGCTTCAAACCATGGCTGCATGAAAAAACAATCGCTGACGGCCCATCCATCCACGAATATGTGCACGAAACGGCTGATGAATATGGCATCACGCCGCACATCCACTTTGGCCACAAGGTGGTCTCGGCAAATTGGTCCAGCCCCGATGCGCGCTGGCATGTAACGGCCAAGGCTGTGGACGGCGGCGAGGAACGGCGCTTTGCTGCGCGCTTCCTGTTCATGTGCGCAGGTTATTATGACTATGATCAGGGCTATAAGCCCGATTTCCCGGGTGAGGCCGACTTTGGCGGCCAGATCGTCCACCCGCAGCATTGGCCAGAAGGACTGGACTATAGCGGCAAGAAGGTAACGGTTATAGGTTCAGGCGCCACCGCGGTGACGATTGTGCCGGTAATGGCGCAGCAAGGCGCGCAGGTGACGATGCTTCAGCGTTCGCCGACCTATATGGTGTCGCGTCCTGCAATCGACCCATTCTCCAAATTTGTGCGTAAAATCATGCCGGAAAAGCTGGCTTATGCGCTGACGCGCTGGCGCAACATCAACATGCAGCGGTTCACGTATTGGTATGCCCGCCGCAATCCCGCGAAGCTCGGTGAAAAGCTGGTCAACATGGCGCGTGAAGCACTGCCGGCCTCAGTGGATGTCGATACGCATTTCGTGCCCAAATATGGCCCATGGGAACAGCGCCTGTGCCTTATTCCCGATAGCGACATGTTTACCGCCATAACCGAGGGCAAGGCCGAGGTTGTGACGGACCATATCGACCATTTCACCAAGACGGGCATTCAGCTGAAGTCCGGTAAGCATATTGAATCCGATATCGTCATCACTGCGACCGGTCTGAACCTTGTCACGATGGGCAAGACGGCGATCAGCGTGGACGGCGAAGCGGTCAATTTTGGCGAGCATTTCAATTATAAGGGCGTGATGTTCAACGACATTCCGAACTTCGCCAGCGTCTTTGGTTATATCAACGCGTCTTGGACGCTGAAGACCGACATCGTTGCGGATTATGTCTGCCGCTTGTTATGGAAAATGGATGACAAAAACGCGCTTGTCGCAACCCCGCATCTTGATGATCCGGATATGCCAAAGCTGCCGTTTGTGACAGACTTTAGCTCAGGCTATTTTGCACGTAGTTTTGACACGTTGCCCAAGAACGGGGACCGCCATCCATGGCGCGTTCTGCAAAATTACGCGGCTGAAAAGAAAATCCTGACCCAAGATCCGGTGGACGATGGCGTCATGGTGTTTTCGGCACCGCATTTCGCAGCCTCACATAATGAGAATGCAAAAACGCTGATCGCAGCCGAGTAACTAACCTAAGGTGGGGCCTAGTTAGGACACCGTATTGCGAACCGTCGCGGCAACGCGGCGGGTTTCAATGGTGGCTTCTGGTGATATGATATGTGTGCGGTTGCGAACCACCCAAATAAGTAAAGCAAGCCCGGCCAGTGCAGCAAAGGCAACCGCCATCAGCGCGTAGCTGGTGTAGCTTTTCATATCTTGCGTGTGCGCGACAATTTCGGGCGCTTTGTCGGTGGTCGTGACATCCCAATATTCGATCATCGGTTTGTTACGGTAACGGACCACGCGCACTTCGGATGTAACCCATATTTTGCCATGCTGAGCAGCGAACGTCAGATAGGCTCCGGATTCTTGACGCTGCTGAATGGCCGGAGCCAGTCGTGGCGCATCCTTCAAAATCCCCGACATTTCGGCAAACTGCACGCGGCTATCGTCAATGAAGCCCGGGGCAACATATTTTTCGGCCGTCTTTTGGTCTCCGCGCCGAACAGCCTCATAAAAAGGCTTAACGACCGCGGCAATTTCCTGGGGCAGCGGCGTACGTGCGTCGGTTGAGCGGTTGCAAGCTGATAAGCCCAATGCGGCCATCGACATAACGAACAAAAGAAAAATACGTGACATTTCTGAATTATCTCCCGTTCTCCGCCCATTGCCGCTATCGCAGCCATTATGCGTTATGACGATCTGATCCAACCTGACAACGGCCAACCGGCAACCCCTATCCACATAGTCGATAAAAATGGCTTTGCGTCATGGCTTGCTGGCCAACCCGACCCTGTCCGCACGGCCATAAAAGCACAGAAGTTTGAAGGTAGCGTAAACGACAGCGCGATACTTCCCGGCGATAAGCCCGGGGAATGGTCTGTCGTCGCCGGTGTGGCGGATGCCGCCGCGCTTGGGCTTTGGAACCTGGCCAAGCTATCGGACATTCTGCCCGAGGGAAGCTATCGCTTGTTGGATGCCGACGCTGGCGAAGCGATGCTTGGATGGGTGCTTGGTCAGTATCGATACCATGAATATCTCAGCGAACCGAAAGTAACCGGCGCGCGCGTGCTGCTCGTGCGTGAACCCGGTAAAATCCATAATATCGTGCTTCAGGCACGTGCCACGGCGCTGGTACGCGATCTGGTCAACCGTCCGGCGGGTGACCTTGGTCCCGATGCGCTTGAGACCGAGGCAAAGCGCATCGCCAAGGCGCATAAGGCAGAAGTGACAGTGACGGCAGGCGACGCTTTGGAAGCTGGCTTCCCGCTCATCCACGCCGTCGGCAAAGCCGCTGCGCGCGAACATGCCCCACGGCTGATTGAGCTGGAATGGGGCGACCCGCGCCACCCACGCATCGCGATTGTGGGCAAAGGCATAACGTTTGACAGCGGTGGTCTGGATATTAAACCGGCGAGCGGCATGCGGCTGATGAAGAAGGATATGGGCGGCGCTGCCCACGCGCTTGCGCTGGCCGAGCTTATCATGGCTGCGCATTTGCCGGTACGCTTGCATATGCTCGTCGCTGCTGCTGAAAACAGCATATCGGGCAATGCTATGCGGCCGGGCGATATCGTTAAAAGCCGCAAGGGCATTACGGTTGAAATCGACAATACTGATGCGGAAGGGCGCCTTGTGCTTGCCGACGCGTTGACCAAAGCGGTCGAGGATGCGCCCGAACTTATCATCGATTTCGCGACGCTGACCGGCGCGGCGCGTGTTGCCTTGGGTCCTGATTTGCCCGCGATGTTCAGCAATGACGATGAAACAGCAGACGCCTTAATCGCAGCGTCAAAGGCGCAGGCGGACCCGCTGTGGCGCATGCCATTATGGGCACCCTATATGGAGCTTTTGGATAGCGATATCGCGGACATGACAAACAGCGGCGGGGCTTTTGCAGGCGCCGTGACAGCAGCTTTATTTATGCAGAAATTCGTTCCTGATGATGTGCCTTGGGTGCATCTGGACACCTTTGCATGGCGACCAACCAATAAGCCTGGCCGGCCAAAGGGCGGTGAGGCCCTTGGATTGCGCGCCGTCTTCGGCTATCTGGCCGACAAATATCCGGCACGTTAGGGTGCTATCACATGTTACATTTTCGGGGGCGTAAGTAGTTGGCAGACGGACACATGGGGGCGGGGAAGCGGCCCATCTATACATTGAGTGGGCACAGCCTTGTCGGAGACAAGCGCACAACGCCCATACGCGGGGACCTTGCCGACATCAGTTTGGCCGGAAAACTTTTCGCGCCACATTATGCCGTGCCGATGCTGCGCACGGGCATTGCGCCCGTGACCGAAATTCATGCCGAGGCGCATGCCACATCCATGCCCGTTAGCGCGTTAATGCATGGTGAGGAGTTCGCCGTGCTTGATGTCGCGGGTGAATGGGCGTGGGGTTATTGCCTGCACGACAATTATTTGGGTTATGTGCGCTTTGCCGAGCTTGGCGATGATTTTGACGCCACACATATCGTCAGCGCCCCTGCGACATTGCTGGTTTCCGCACCATCGACAAAGGCGCCTGTGCTGGCGCGTTACCCCATGGGTGCGCAATTGCTTTGCGGCAGCCCAAGCGAATGCGGCAACTATCTGGCCTGCGAAAACGGGTTTGTGCCATTGGCCCATTTGTCCGAAATCGGACGCGTTGTGGCATCACCGGCA
Organism: Sphingorhabdus sp.; assembly: GCA_044374245.1. Taxonomy (GTDB): domain Bacteria; phylum Pseudomonadota; class Alphaproteobacteria; order Sphingomonadales; family Sphingomonadaceae; genus Sphingorhabdus_B. The sequence continues at coordinate 5,257 of JBILOZ010000032.1, forward strand.
GATTTGGCGGAGCAGCTGATTGGCACGCCCTATAGCTGGGGTGGGCGCAGCGGAGACGCCATTGATTGCTCAGGCCTTGTGCAATTGGTGTTCGGACTGAAGGGCCATATGCCCCCACGCGATGCCGATATGCAGCAGGCAGACTTTGGCGAAGAACTGGCCGACGGCGATGCGTTGCAGCGCGGCGATTTGGTGTTCTTCCCCGGACATGTTGGTATCATGGCCGATGCCGAGAAAATAATCCACGCCAATGGCACCGCGATGGCGGTGAGCGTTGAACCGCTGGCAGATGCGGCGGCGCGCTTTGCGGAGCATGATGAGGCGATTGTTGCGCGCAAGCGGGTGGCGTTGTGACCGGCAATACGGTTCTAAGAAATACCGTAACCCTGAGCAGCAGTTGCGCAGCAATTGCGTCTGTCGAAGGGTGCTTCAACGTTTGCGCTGCCGCCGATACACACCCTTCGACGGGCGCGGTCGCTGCGCGCCCGCTGCTCAGGGCTACGGTCTTATTTGAGCGGGTGATTTGAGATGACAAAGAGTATCTTCATCGACGGCGCATCGGGCACAACCGGCCTTGAAATCGCGTACCGGCTCGCTGGCCGCGCGGAATTTACGCTCATCACGCTCGATGATGACAAACGCAAAGACCCCGCTGCAAAACGCGAGGCATTGAACGACGCTGACTTTGTCATCCTGTGTTTGCCCGACGATGCCGCAAAAGAGGCGGTGGCAATGACGACGTCAGGCCATACGCGCATCATCGACGCATCGACCGCGCATCGTGTGAACCCGAACTGGGCCTATGGCTTTCCTGAATATCGCACTGGGCAACACGACCGGATTGCCAATGCCCGCCTTGTCAGCAACCCGGGTTGCTACCCCACCGGCTTTTTGGGGCTGGTCGCACCCTTGGTCGCGGCCGGATTAATCCCCGCAGACTGGCCCTACAGCGTCAACGCCGTGTCGGGCTATTCGGGCGGCGGGAAAGCATTGATTGAACGGTTCGAAGGCGGCGACGGCGCAGACATCGGCTTTCGCACTTATGGCCTTGATCTGAACCACAAGCATGTCGCCGAAATGCAGCAACATGCAGGGCTAGGTTTGGCCCCGATATTCTCACCCGCCGTGGTGCGCGCGTTCCGTGGCATGGTGGTCGAAATACCGCTGCCCATCTCGGTCATGCCCGGCAGCGATGATCCAGACGAAATGCGTGCGGCTTTGTCGCAGCATTATACCAAATCGTCCGTCGTCAAAGTGCACCAAGATGCGCCGCCAGCGGAACTGCTAATCCGCGCCGACCAAGAACCATCCGACAGGCTTGATCTCTACGTGCTCGGCTCACCCGACGGCGCGCAAGTCCGCTTGCTGGCATTGCTCGACAATCTCGGCAAAGGCGCGAGCGGCGCAGCTGTTCAGAACCTGAACATCATGGCCGGATTGGACGAGACGATTGGGTTGCGGTTGTAAGCGCGACAATCGGATAGAACACCGCGTCACCCTGAACTTGTTTCAGGGTCTTAATTTCAACAAAGCTCAAAAAGTAAGATGCTGAAACGCGTTCAGCATGACGTGGCAGAAACCTCAATAAGGCGGCTGATGCCACCCCTTCGGGCTGCTCGTAAATATCTCGCAACCGTCTTCGGTGATACCGATGCTATGCTCGAACTGCGCGCTCAATGAACGATCGCGCGTGACTGCCGTCCAGCCATCGTCAAGGACTTTGCCTGCTGCCTTGCCGATGTTGATCATGGGTTCGATGGTGAAAATCATGCCGGGGCGCAGCTCTGGGCCAGTGCCGGGGCGGCCGACATGGACGATTTCGGGGGCATCGTGGAATAATTGGCCAAGGCCATGGCCGCAGAAATCGCGCACGACGCCATAGCGGTGCTTTTCGGCATGGGTCTGGATCGCGTGGCCAATGTCGCCGACGCGGTTGCCGGGCTTGGCGGCTTCGATACCGAGCATCAGGCATTCATAGGTCACATCGACCAAGCGTTTTGCCTTTACCGGCACGTCGCCGACGAGGAACATACGGCTGGTGTCGCCGTGCCAGCCATTTAATTGCGGCGTGACGTCGATGTTGACGATGTCCCCGTCCTTTAATTTCTTGTCCGATGGAATGCCGTGGCAAATGACATGGTTGATCGAAATGCAGCAGCTGTGCGTGTAACCGCGATAGCCCAAGGTTGCCGGCACCGCGCCACCGCGCATCGTCATTTCGCGGACGATATCGTCCAATTCCTCGGTGCTGACACCCGGCACGACATGCGGCACCAATGCATCGAGTATTTCGGCGGCAAGGCGGCCAGCCTTGCGCATGCCTTCAAAGCCTTCGGCCCCGTGTAATTTGATGACCCCGTCGCGGGCCTGCATCGCCTCTTCGGGCGTAACGCTTACATATTGTTCCATGCGGGCGATATAAGGTAATAATCCGCACTTTGCGAGGGGGTGAATTATGCTATCGCGTGCGTATGACAGATTCCCGCATATATACCGCAGCGCTTGTAATCATCGGCGACGAGATCCTCTCTGGCCGAACACAGGACAAAAACGTTAGCCAGATTGCCCTTTGGCTCAATATTCAAGGCATTCGCTTGCGCGAAGTGCGTGTGGTGGCGGACGACATGGATGCCATTATAGAGGCGGTAAACCTCTTGCGTGCGCGCAACGACTATCTGTTCACCACCGGCGGCATTGGCCCGACGCATGATGACATTACCGTTGACGCGATCGCAGCCGCGCTCGGCGTCGATGTTGTTATTCATCCAGAGGCTAGCGCAGTCCTGCATGCTTATTATGAAACGCGTGGCGGCATTAACCCGGGCCGCCTGCGCATGGCGCGCGTGCCCGATGGCGCTGATCTTATCCCCAACAAGATGTCAGGCGCCCCCGGCATTCGCCATGGCAACATCTTCATCATGGCTGGCGTGCCGCATATCACCGCCGGTATGCTGGATGCCCTGACCGGTAGTTTGGAGGGTGGTGCGCCCTTGTTGTCACAACAAATCGGCTGCTGGGTGGCCGAAAGCGAAGTTGCCAAACTGCTGGGCGACACCGAAAAGCATCATGAAGGCTGTCAGATCGGTAGCTACCCGTTTTTCCGCGAAGGCAAGGTCGGGGCGAACTTCGTTGTCCGCACAACCGACGCGGATAAGCTCGCTGAATGTATCGAGGCGCTGAAACTTGGTTTGCGTGGTTTAGGTTATGATACCGTCGACGGTGGCATTTAAACGCAGGTTGGTCAGCCCGTTCATGTGCAGTCAAGCCTTCGTTCCGTTATGAGGATTGTAATGCACAAATTTACTCAATCGCTCGCTTTGGCAGCCCTGCTGCTGTCCACCTCTGCTTACGCACAAAATGTTGCGCCTGCCGCATCTGTCGCGGTAAAGGCGGCTCCAGTTCCGTGGTTGTACGAAGGCAGCGACGTACCGGTCGACGACAGCTGGACCTTTGGTGTGCTGCCCAATGGGCTGCGCTATGCGGTGAAGAAAAATGATGTGCCTGCGGGGCAGGTGTCCATTCGCGTGCGGATCGATGCAGGCGCGCTGCATGAAAATAATGACGAGCAAGGCTTTGCCCATCTGATCGAGCATTTGTCCTTCCGTGGATCAACTTTCGTGCCCGATGGTGAGGCTAAGCGCATTTGGCAAAGGTTTGGCGTCACTTTTGGCAGCGACAGCAATGCGCAAACAACCCCGACGCAGACGGTCTACAAGCTCGACCTGCCCAATGCGACGCCCGAAAAGCTCGACGAGTCGGTCAAAATCATTTCGGGCATGATCCGCAATCCGCGTATCTCGCCCAATGCCTTGAATGCCGAACGCGCCATCGTGCTTGCGGAGCTGCGCGAAAATAGCGGCGCGCAAATGTTGTATAGCGACGCCCTGCGTCAGCACGCATTTCAGGGACAGCGGTTGGCAAACCGGTCGACGATTGGCACGCCTGAAACATTGCAGGCTTCCGACGCCTTGCGTCTGAGTGCATTTCATGACCGCTGGTATCGGCCCGAAAATGCAGTTGTCGTGATGGCTGGCGATATGGAGCCTGCGCAGCTCGCCAATTTGGTGCAGAAATATTTCAACGACTGGAAAGGGAAGGGCGCCCGCGCGCCTGAGCCCTCCTTTGGCGACCCAACACCGCAGGGCACGCCGACGCGCGTTCTGATTGAGCCAACATTGCCCACCACCGTTAGCATTGCGTACCTGCGTCCCTGGCGGAAGGTGGATGACACCATTGCGTATAACGAGCAGTTGTTGATCGACGCCCTTGCGCTTCAGATCATCAATCGCAGGCTTGAGGTGCAGGCGCGCAGTGGTGGCAATTATCTGTTCGCTGAAATCGCGCAGGAAGATATTTCGCGCACCGCGGATACGACTTTGGTGTCCGTCACCCCCGTTGGCGACAAATGGGAAGCGGCGACGCGCGACGTGCGCGCAGTCATCGCTGATGCCGTCGCCACGCCACCGTCGGTTGCGGATATCGAGCGTGAGAAAACGCTTTTCGGAAATGCATTGCGCACAATGCTCGACAGCTATCCGTTTGAAGCCGCGGCGAAGCAAGCGGATGATATCGTCAATGCCGTGGATATTCGGGAAACGGTAGCCGCGCCCAAAACGGTCGTTCAGGTCTATGAAGGCATGAAGGACAAATTCACGCCGCAGCGGCTGCTGGCGTCGACCCAAAAGCTTTTCATGGCGGACGCGACACGGTTGATGCTGTCTTCACCCGCGCCGATAGCGGATGCAGACAATCGCGCGCTTGCCGCATTGAACGCCGTGGTATCGGCAAATACGACTGCGCGTTTATCCGAAAATACGCTTGGCTTTGCCGCGTTGCCGAAGCTTGGCGCGCCCGGCAAGTTGGTGAGCGAAGAGACAATCTCGCGCTTGCAGATGACCCGGCTTGAACTGTCCAATGGCGTGCGGGCATTGCTGTATCCCAACAAGGCCGAAAGCGGCCAGATTCGCGTGCTCGTTCGTTTTGGTCGCGGCTATCAAGCGGTTACCCCTGACAACGGCAGCTTGCTGTGGGCAGGGCCTATCGTCTTGCCGGAAAATGGCATTGGCAAGCTCAAGCGCACGGAAATTGACCAGATGGTCAATGGGCGGCGCATTGAACTCAACTTCTCCATTGATGATGATGCGTTCCAGTTTGGCGCAAATACGCGGCCCGATGACCTTGCGGATCAGTTGACGTTGATCGCAACAAAGATCGAGCATCCCGGTTGGGACCCCGCGCCGGTTGAACGCGCAAAGGCGCTCGCGACGTCTGGTTATGCGAGTTTCGAAATGTCGGCGACCTCGGTGTTGCAGCGTGATTTGGAATATTTGCTGCGCAATAATGATCCGCGCTGGAAAGCCGCGGCGCCGGCGGACGTTGCGAAAGTCGATGCCGCAAAGTTCGAAGCGTATTGGAAACCATTGCTGGCGCAGGGACCGGTTGAGGTTCTGCTCTTTGGAGATTTCGACAAGGCGGCGGCTGTTGCTGCGTTGGAAAAAAGCTTTGGCGCTCTGTCACCGCGCGCACCTTTGCCCGTAGCGGCAGCAGCGCGCGATGTCCGTTTCCCGGCCCCGACAGCGACCCCCATAAGGCTAACGCATCGCGGTGCGCGTGATCAGGCTGCGGCGGTGATGGCATGGCCCACGGGCGGCGGAATTGCTGGCATCCGCGAAGGGCGGCAGCTGGAAACTCTAGCCGCCATTTTCCGTGACCGGTTGTTTGAGAAATTCCGTGCGGAGCAGGCAGCGAGCTACAGTCCCGACATGGCGGCCAATTGGCCGGTTGATTTCAACAGCGGTGGATATTTGATGGCCTATACGCAGGTCAAACCAACCGACGTTGACCGCTTTTTTGCATTCGCGGATTCGATCGCGGCGGATTTGATCGCCAATCCCGTGAGCGCCGATGAACTGCAGCGTGCGGTTGAGCCGACAAAGCAAGCCATTGACCGCGCGACGTCAAGCAACACATTTTGGCTCAACCAGCTAAAGGGATCGACATATGATCCTGAACGCTTCGCGGCATTGGGGGCGCTGTACAGTGATTATATCAGCGTGACGCCCGAAATATTACAAGCACTGGCGAAACGCTATTTCGTCAAGGACAAGGCTTGGAAGCTTGTGGTTGCACCACAGTCGTCGAATGCAGGCGACCCAACCTCGCGCTGACGCTGCTTTGTCCTTACAATCTGCTTAGGCCAAAAGCGTCAAAGCACATATTTCGACAAGTCGGTGTCTTTTGCGATGCCCGATAGCTGCTTGTGCACATAGTCCGCGTCGATCACGATCACGTCACCTTTACGGTCTTCGGCATCGAAGCTGATATCTTCGAGCAATTTCTCCATGACCGTTTGCAACCGCCGCGCACCGATATTTTCAACGGTTGAGTTTACGTCCACCGCAATGCGCGCGATGGCATCAATCGCATCGTCGGTAAATTCGAGCGTGACCTCTTCAGTCGCCAGTAACGCAGTGTATTGCTGTGGCAAATTGGCTCGTGTTTCCGAGAGGATACGGACGAAGTCGGTATGTTCTAATGCGCGCAGTTCAACACGGATGGGCAGACGGCCCTGCAATTCAGGCAGCATGTCGCTTGGCTTTGAAATGTGGAATGCGCCTGATGCGATAAACAGCACATGGTCGGTTTTCATGGGGCCATATTTGGTGGCCACTGTCGTGCCTTCGATCAGCGGCAACAGGTCGCGCTGGACGCCTTCACGGCTGACGGATCCACCGCGCACGTCCGACACGGCAATCTTGTCGATCTCGTCCAGAAAGACGATGCCATTGGCTTCCGCGTCGGCCAAAGCTGCGCGGTTGACGTCGTCTTGGTCCAGGCGCTTTTCAGATTCTTCCTCGACAAGCTTGGTCCAAGCATCGGGGACTTTCATTTTGCGGCGTTTCAGATTGTCTTTGCCAAAGGCTTTGCCCATCATCTCGCCAAGGTTGATCATGCCAACATTGCCGCCCATGCCGGGAATTTCCATAGGCGTGGTTGGGCTGTCCGATACTTCAATCTCGATTTCGACATCGTCCATGTGGCGATCACGAATGCGCTGGCGAAATGCTTCGCGCGTGGCTTCGCTCGCGGTATCACCCGCCAACGGCTTCAGAATGCGTTCCATCGCGGCGGCTTCGGCGGCCTCGCGCACATGTTCGCGGCGGCGTTCTTTCTCAAGACGCACAGCCTCTTCAGCCAGGTCACGGGCGATCTGCTCAACGTCCCGACCGACATAGCCAACTTCGGTGAACTTGGTTGCCTCCACCTTGATAAACGGCGCGCCCGCAAGCTTGGCAAGGCGGCGCGATATCTCGGTCTTGCCGCAACCCGTGGGGCCAATCATCAGAATGTTTTTTGGCGTCACTTCATCGCGTAAATCGGCGCCGAGACGCTGGCGACGCCAGCGATTACGCAGCGCCACAGCGACCGCACGTTTCGCGTCGGCCTGGCCAATAATATGTTCGTCGAGAGCAGCAACAATGGCTTTAGGTGTCAGAGCGTTTTTCATTACTGCCTAGATGGGAAGTTGGTATAGCCGTTCAAGTGACTGCCCGTTATTCGGCGCTGCCCAATGTCTCGACGGTCAGTTGATCGTTGGTGTACACGCAGATTTCAGCCGCGATTTTCATGGCGTGACGTGCCATTTTTTCGGCATCTGCCTCATAATCCGCGAGCGCCCGTGCCGCTGACAACGCATAATTACCGCCAGACCCAATCGCTGCGATGCCATCATTTGGTTCAAGCACATCGCCATTGCCTGTCAGGATCAATGTCACCTCTTTGTCAGCGACAATCATCATCGCTTCCAAATTGCGCAGATATTTATCGGTGCGCCAATCTTTGGCCAATTCCACCGCAGCGCGCATCAATTGACCACGATGCTGCTCCAGCTTGCGCTCAAGCCGCTCGAACAGCGTGAATGCGTCGGCGGTCGCGCCGGCAAAGCCACCAATGACGGATCCGTCATGCAGTTGACGAACCTTCTTGGCATTGGGCTTCATGACCGTTTGGCCCATGGAGACTTGGCCATCACCAGCGATGACGACTTTGCCGTTTTTGCGCACAGACAATATGGTGGTGCCGTACCAAGTGGACGGATTTCCGTGAGAGTGATTTTCCATATTTTGGATATGGGTCGATTGACGCCAAAGCGCAAGAGAGGGCTTAAGCGCTTTGAATATCTGTCAGGCGGCGTTCCCATGCGAGCGCGTGTTGGACGATTTGGTCCAGATTATCGTAGCGCGGTGCCCAGCCAAAGCGATCCTTGATCGCTTTGTTGTCCGAAATCAGCGAGTCAGGATCTCCGGCGCGCCGACCCTCCATCTTGCGGTGCAATTTCTTGTTGGTCACGCGGTCGACAGCATCAAGGACCTGCATCACCGAATAGCCATGGCCGTATCCGCAATTGAGCGTGTGGCTCCGTTCGGGGTCGGCGATAAGTGCCTCAAGCGCGATGACGTGCGCCGCAGCGAGATCGCTGACATGGATGTAATCGCGTACGCCCGTCCCATCTTCGGTCGCATAGTCTGTGCCGAAAACGCTCACGCTTTCCCGCTTGCCGAGGGCAGCCTCAACCGCGATTTTTAGCAAATGTGTCGCACCGACAGTGGACTGGCCTGTGCGCGCAAGTGGATCTGCACCCGCGACATTGAAGTAACGCAGCGCGCAATAGTTGAAATCATGCGCCGCCGCGACATCGCGCAACATCATTTCAGTCATCAATTTCGATGTTCCGTAAGGATTGATGGGCTGTGTCGCCATATCTTCCCGCACCGGGCTGGTTTCGGGAATGCCATATGTCGCCGCGGTCGACGAAAAAATCATGTGTTTGACGCCGGATGAAATGGCCGTCTCAATCAAACTGCGGCTTTTTGCGGTATTATTGTTGTAATATTTTAGCGGGTTCTCAACAGATTCGGGCACAACCACTGACCCCGCAAAGTGCATGATCGCGTCGATATGTTCATCGCGAATGATACTTTCGACCAGCTCTGAATCGCTGATGTCACCATAATAGAATCCGGCGTCTTCAGCCACGGCCCAACGGAACCCAGTCACAAGATTATCGATAACAATAGGGCGATGACCCGCGTCGATTAAAGCGAGCACGGCGTGGCTGCCAATATATCCAGCGCCTCCAGTAACCAAGACGTTGAGCTTTTGTACCATGGTCGCATTTCCCGTTATTGCTATTGCCGACACGTGCGGAACCCGTGCCATTCCTTAATGTGCCTCTATTTTCCGGACTGTTGCATTTTTCATTCAATACTGCGAACCATTTTGAATGGCCATGTTTCTTCAAAATCATGCTGCGGTTGGTTGCGGTAACGGCGGTATTCCTTGCGCGTAGCTGTGCACCAGATGACGAGCGGTGTTTTGCCCGCAACGAACGTTTCTGAGATGATCGGGGCGATCGAAGCGGCTGCGCACGGCGGGGCCGCCATGTATTTTGCGCCCGAAATGTCGATAATGATCAACCGAAGGCGCGACGAAGCGCGGTTGCACATATGTGAAGAGGCGCAGACCGAGTCGATCGAACACATCGCTGAAGTTGCATCTCGCAATAACATATGGGTTCACTTGGGATCTATTCCGGTGGTGCATGATGCCGGACCACAACTCGCAAACCGCAGCATCGTCATCTCGGCCAATGGCGAAATTATCGCGCGCTATGACAAAATCCACTTATTTGATGTGGATTTGAAATTTGGTGAAAGTTGGCGCGAGTCTTCTGCCTATGTGGGCGGCGAAACCCCCGTAATCGTGGACACGCCGTTGGGACGCATGGGGCTAGCGGTTTGCTACGATATGCGTTTTCCAGACTTGTTTAGCGCTTATGCAAAAACGGGCGTCGATATCATCACGCTGCCGTCGGCATTTACAGTGCCCACAGGCGCGGCGCACTGGCACGCGTTGCTGCGGGCACGGGCGATTGAAAGCGAATGTTTCGTGATCGCAGCGGCGCAATGCGGGGCACATGAAGATGGCCGCGAGACATTCGGGCATTCACTTGTGGTCGATCCTTGGGGAGAGGTCGTCCTTGATATGGGAGCAACCCCGGGGCTCGCTTTTGTTGATTTGAATCTCGATAAGATCGCGGAAGTTCGGCAGCAAATTCCCGTGCATCAAAACCGCCGCGCAATCGCTGAGCCTAGATTTTATGAATAGAATGACCGAGAGCATTTCGGAATGAGCAGCTTTACCCTGATGAATTGGCAAGACCATTTTTGGACAGCTTTGTCCGCGGCGTCGGCATTACTGGTGCTGATTAGCAGTGTTGCGGACCGGCGGCGCCATAAACGCACTAAACTTGACCAAGTCGGTATAATGCCGTGGACCGGCATTACAGTATTTTCCGTGCTGATTACTGTATTGGCAGCCGCGTTGGCGATTAAAGGGCTTTAGGGTCAGGACCAATTAAATGCACCTAATAGGACCTGACCCTAACCGAGGCACGCCTCAAGGAACGGCTGGTCAAATCCGAACTGCCGTGCCTTTTCCAGCGTATACGGACGAACGCCACCCGCGACCCACTCACCGTGGATTTTGCCGTCAGAATCTTCGTCGCGATATTCAAATTTGAACAGATCCTGCGTGACAATGACGTCACCTTCCATCCCGATAACTTCAGTAATCTGGGTGGTACGGCGTGAACCATCGCGCAGCCGCTTGACCTGAACGATGAGGTCGACCGATTCCGCAATTTGGCGGGAAATGGCTTCTTTGGGTATTTTGATGTCGCCCATCATGATCATATTTTCCATACGACCCAAGCACTCGCGCGGGTTGTTGGCGTGGAGCGTACACATGGATCCGTCATGACCGGTGTTCATTGCGGCGAGGAGGTCGAAACACTCCGCACCACGAATTTCGCCCAAGATGATGCGGTCGGGGCGCATACGCAGCGCGTTCTTCACAAGGTCACCGATGGTGATCGCGCCATCGCCTTCCAAGTTCGGAGGGCGCGTTTCAAGCGGGAGCCAATGCGGCTGTTGCAGCCGAAGTTCGGCGGCATCTTCGATCGTCAAAACGCGCTCGCCGGGGTCAATCATTTTGGACAAAGCGTTCAGCATTGTCGTTTTACCTGAACCCGTACCGCCCGAAATAACGATATTCATCCGGCTTGCGCCAGCGATCTTTAATGCCGTTGCCATAGGTTCGCTCATCGAACCATAGCCCTTCAGCATGTCGATTGTGATTGGCTTTTCGGAAAATTTACGAATGGAAATGGCAGTGCCGCGCAGCGACAGCGGGGGAACAATAACGTTCACGCGGCTACCGTCTTTCAGTCGGGCGTCAGCCAAAGGCGTGGTTTGGTCGACGCGGCGACCGACTTGGTTCACGATGCGCTGTGCGATCTGGAACAAATGCTCTTCGTCACGAAACTGGATCGGTGCAATCTGCAGCTTTCCCTTTTTTTCGATATAGGTCTGCAACGGGCCATTGACCATGATATCGGTAATGTCCGGATCGCTCAGCAGCTCTTCAAGCGGACCAAAGCCGAGCAGTTCGTCGACGAGTACTTTTTCCAAAGCAAATTGTTCGCGGCGGTTAAGCGTCAGCTTGAGTTCGGCCAGCACTTCAAGAATGATCGGACGGAATTCTTCGGTCAGCTCTTCTTTATTCAGCGATGCCGCCGCTTCGGGGTCCACACGCTCCAAAAGACGCGGGAGAACCTGTTCTTTGATTTTGTGTACCGACGCTTCAAAGCCTTGGGGACCTTCGTCGACTGGTGCCGCATTGTTTGCGCGGTCTGACAGGCGCGACATGGCTTCCTGCATTGCGGTCTGTGGACTGCCGCGTTACTGCCGCCGGGTAAGTTTGCCGATTCAATGGGTGGAAATTGTTCGCCACCGCCCGTCGTTGGCGCGTCATCTGGCTGTTGCGCAATCGAGGGCCCACCGCCGGTCATGGGGCGCGCCACGCCAAATGATGAGCGCCCTAAAGACAAACCCGGTTTTTTCCCAAATGCGCTCACGTCATCCCGCTCCGATATTCTATGGACTAAGGATTTCTGGCTACCGACAAATGGTGAATAAATCGGTAACAGTTTGCTTTTATTGGGTTGCCCGACAAAGATTTCTGCCGCTTTGCATTCCCGGCAAACACTTTTAAGGGGGGCACGGTAATCGAGGGAAATCCAGTGCATGCATCGTCGGCCCGATCGGGTCTTTTATATGCCGTTTGCGGCTTTGCTCTGTTGTCTTTGGGCGATGCGGTCATCAAATCGATTGCCGGTGCCTGGCCCGGTACTGCCGTGGCGGCGCTGCGCTATTCGATCGGTGCGCTGGGCTTGGGGACGTTGTTGTACCTCAAGGAAGGCAGGCAGGGATTTGCTTTGCCCATGCCCAAAGTTCAGATCCTGCGCGGATTTGCCGTGGCGATGGCAACCATCTGTTTCTTTTTGTCGATCTTCGTCATGCCCTTGGCTGAGGCTACGGCAATTGGTTTTACAAGCCCGATGATCACGGCGGTCTTGAGCGCCATTTTCCTGCACGAACGGACGAATGTGACCAAATGGACGGCCACATTTATTGCGTTTGGCGGCGTTCTTCTCATCATGCGGCCCAATGTTGCCGAATTGGGTTGGGTTGCCTTG
>JBILOZ010000118.1:0-6282 GCA_044374245.1 Sphingorhabdus sp.
TGGCTTGAAGAAATATTGCAAGGTCAACCAGTGCGCCTTGACGAATTCCCAAAGGGTAAAGGTTTTGATGAGATGCGCGATGGTGGTCATGCGAAATGTCCTGTGAACATAAGATAGCCGCTCACCAAAAAGACCCAGAACAGCGAGATTGGCAGGAACACCTTCCAACCCAAGCGCATCAATTGGTCATAACGGTAACGCGGTACAGTCGCCTTCACCCAAGCGAAGACAAAGAACATCAAAAGGATTTTGACGAAGAACCAGATGATGCCGGGAACGGCATATAATGGCGCCCAATCCACCGGCGGCAAATATCCACCCCAGAATAGGATAGCGTTGAGCGCGCACATCAACAGCACGTTGGCATATTCACCCAGCCAGAACAAAGCGAAGGCCATCGACGAATATTCCGTCTGATAACCAGCAACCAGCTCGCTCTCGGCCTCGGTCAAATCGAAAGGCGCGCGTGCGGTTTCAGCCATGGAACTGATGAGGAACATGATCGCGATCGGGAACAGCAACGGGTTGAACGCATAGGCGTTGATAAAGCCAAAAATATGGCCCCGCTGGCCCTCGACAATGCCACCCACATTGAATGTACCGGCCCACAACACAATGCAGATCAGAATGAAGCCAATCGAGACTTCGTATGAAATCATCTGCGCCGCCGCACGCATGGCGGAATAGAAAGGATATTTGGAGTTGGAAGCCCAACCCGCAATGACCACGCCATATACGCCAAGGCTGCTGATCGCGAGAATGTACAGCAAGCCCACATTGATATTGGACAGCACAACGCCGTCGGCAAACGGAATAACCGCCCAGGCCATCAAAGCGACGGTGAAGGTAATAATCGGCGCAATCAAAAACAGTCCGCGGTTCGACGCGCTGGGGATGATTGTTTCCTGCAAAAACACCTTAAGCCCGTCAGCGAAAGACTGAAGGACGCCGAAGGGACCAACCACGTTGGGACCTCTGCGAAGTGCAAAGGCCGCCCACAATTTGCGTTCAGCGTAAATGATGAGCGCGACCGCCAGCATCAGCGGCAATGCAATGAGCAATATGCCCGCGATGGTTGCGGTGAACCACGCGGCTTCGTAGCTCATACCAAGGGTTTGGAAGAAAGATGTCATTCCGCTGCCTCCAGATATTGCGTGCCGTGCACCAGTTCCGCCGAGCACCGCTGCATCGTTTCCGACGCGCGGCAGATTGCGTTGGTCAGGTAGAAATCCTTAATCGGATAATCGGCGATCTTGCCGTTGACGGCTGACGGCAATGTCGGTTCAGACCAGCCATAATCAGCAAGGCCCTCGACGCCCAATGCGGGCACAGCGTTAAACATTTCAACGCGGAGCGCCTCAAGGCTGTCAAACGGCAGGCGCTTGCCAAGCACATCCGACAAGGCGCGGAATATCGCCCAATCTTCACGCGCATCGCCGGGTGGGAAAACGGCGCGTTCGCCGCGCTGCACGCGGCCTTCGAGGTTTACGTAGGTGCCAGATTTTTCGCTATATGCTGCGCCTGGCAAGATGACGTCGGCATGATGCGCGCCATTGTCGCCATGGTGGCCGACATAAACTTTGAAGCTGCCGGCAAACAGGCTGTAATCGGCTTCATCCGCCGCCAGGAAAAACGCCAGCTTGGGCGACTTGGCCGCCAACGCTTTGATCCCGCCATCATGCGCATATCCAAGCATCAGTCCGCCCATACGCGCTGCCGCAAAGTGCAGCACGTTAAAGCCGTTCCAGCCATCACGGACGAGCTTATATTTCGCCGCGAATGCCAATGCCGCGCCATGGACGCCTTCATAACGCAGCGCGCCGCCGCCGACGATAATCGCCGGGCGTTCTGCAGTCTTCAATGCATCGGCAAGAGCCTTCGGCGCTTTCGCCAGCGCGCTCAAATCATCACCGAGCCATTCAACCTTGTAGGTCAAATCCGTTACTGGACCGATGGCAAAGACCTTCGCACCGCGCTTACGGATCGCTTTTTGGATACGGGTGTTCACCAAAGGTGCTTCACGGCGCAGGTCGCTGCCAACCAACAAGATCACGTCCGCATTTTCGATGCCGGCGATGGTGGTGTTGAAGTTTACGGCCGAAAGCGATGACGTATCATATGCAAGCCCCGTTTGACGGCCCTCAAGCATGGACGCACCTGCAAGCGCACGCGCCGCAAACATCGTTTCACAATCGACCTGATCACCTGCGATTACCGCCGCATCGCCGGACCAATTGGCCTTGATTGCGTCAAACGCCTCTGCCCAGCTTGCTGCAACCAGCTTTCCATCCTTGCGGATATACGGCTTGTCCAAACGACGATGCGTGAGGCCATCAACGGCGTGGCGTGCCTTATCCGACGCCCATTCTTCGTTCACATCATCATTGATACGCGGAAGCGCCCGCAATACGGCCCTGCCCCGGCTATCAAGGCGGATGTTGGTGCCGACCGCGTCCATCACGTCGATGCTTGGCGTCTTTTTCAGCTCCCATGGGCGTGCTTCGAAAGCATAAGGCTTTGACGTCAGCGCACCCACCGGACACAGGTCAACGACATTGCCTGAAAGCTCGCTCTGCATGGCGTGCTCCAGATAGGTCGTGATCTGCATATTCTCGCCGCGGCCAATCGCGCCGACTTCTTCAATGCCAGCCACTTCTTCCGTAAACCGAACGCAACGTGTGCACTGGATGCAACGTGTCATCGCCGTTTTGACGATTGGGCCCATATATTTTTCGGTGACCGCACGCTTGTTCTCTTCGAAGCGCGATGCACCGCGACCATAAGCCACGCTTTGGTCCTGTAAATCGCATTCGCCGCCTTGGTCGCAAATCGGGCAATCCAGCGGGTGATTGATGAGCAGAAATTCCATCACACCTTCGCGTGCCTTTTTGACCATCGGGCTGTCGGTCTTAATGATTTGCCCTTCGGTGGCAGGCAGCGCACAGCTTGCCTGCGGCTTTGGCGGCCCAGGGGCAACCTCGACCAAGCACATGCGACAATTGCCCGCAATGGACAGCCGCTCATGATAGCAAAAGCGCGGAATTTCCTTCCCCGCCATCTCGCACGCCTGAAGCACAGTCGCGCCTGCAGGAACTTCGAGTTCTAAACCGTCTACGGTGACTTTAGGCATTATTATTCTGCTGCCTCCAACATATCGTCGCCCTTGGCTTCGTGAATGCGGCGCTCCATCTCTGGACGGAAATGTTTGATGAGGCCCTGAATTGGCCACGCAGCGGCATCGCCAAGCGCACAAATTGTGTGGCCTTCGACCTGCTTCGTGACATCATACAGGGTGTCGATGTCACCAATCTCGGCATTGCCCGTGCGCATCTTTTCCATGACGCGCCACATCCAGCCAGTGCCTTCGCGGCATGGCGTGCATTGGCCGCAGCTTTCATGCTTATAGAAATAAGAAAGCCGCGAGATTGCGCGAACGATGTCCGTGGACTTGTCCATAACGATGACCGCTGCGGTACCAAGGCCTGAACCGACAGCCTTACAGCCGTCAAAATCCATGGGCACGTCCATCATCATAGCAGCTGGCACCAAAGGCACCGACGAACCACCGGGAATGACGGCGAGCAGATTATCCCAACCACCGCGGATGCCGCCGCAATGTTTTTCGATCAGCTCGCGGAATGGAATGCCCATTTCTTCTTCGACAACGCATGGCTTTTCAACATGGCCCGAAATCTGGAACAGCTTCGTCCCGTGATTGTTCTCACGACCAAAGCTTTTGAACCATGCCGCGCCGCGACGCAGGATAGTTGGAACAACGGCAATGCTCTCGACATTGTTCACCGTCGTTGGGCAGCCATAAAGGCCGGCGCCTGCAGGGAATGGCGGTTTCAGACGGGGTTGCCCCTTTTTGCCTTCAAGGCTTTCGATCATCGCGGTTTCTTCGCCGCAGATATAGGCACCTGCGCCGCGATGGACGAACACGTCAAAGTCATAGCCTGACTTCGCGGCATTCTTGCCCAGCAGCCCGGCGGAATAGGCCTCGGCAACAGCCTTTTCGAGGACCTTGGCTTCGAAAATATATTCGCCGCGAATGTAGATATAGGCCGCACGCGCGCGCATCGCAAAACCGGCGATCAACGCGCCTTCGATCAGCTTGTGCGGGTCATGGCGAATGATTTCGCGGTCTTTGCACGAACCGGGTTCGGATTCATCAGCGTTGATGACAAGGAAATTGGGACGTTCCGGCGTCGGTGCCTTGGGCATGAAGCTCCACTTCATACCGGTCGGGAAGCCAGCACCACCACGGCCACGAAGTCCGGATGCCTTCACTTCTTCGATAATGGCGTCTTGTCCGGCCTTCATCAAATTCGCGGTTTTGTCCCAATCGCCGCGCGCCTGCGCAGCTTTCAAGCCGAAATCTTGATAGCCGTAAAGGTTGGTAAAAATGCGGTCTTTGTCAGCGAGCATCAGCCCAAACCTCCAAGAAGAAACCATGCGCCGCCGGCGATCAATAGCCCAATGACGGCAAGTTTAATGATGCCCTTGAGCAGTTTCCATGCCACGAACGCAGCCACAAGAACGCCGATGAGGGGGAGGAATTCCATCAATACTCTCCCCGATAATCATGGTTCTTATCAACCATCGCCTGCAATGTCGTAGCGCCGCCATAAGGTTCAACCGTGTGGCGTCCGGGCAACTGTGTGCCGACCTTTGGCTGCTTGCCATCCGACAAGTCCTGCAAAATGGCGGTCATGCTGTCGTAATCGAGGTCTTCGTAATTATCGTCGTTGATCTGAACCATCGGTGCAGAGGCGCAGTTGCCCATGCATTCAACTTCGTTCAGTGTGAACATGCCATCGGGGGTTGTTGCGCCCTTGACGAGGCCCCGGTTCTTACATGCCGCCATGATATCGTCCGAGCCGCGCAGCATGCAAGGCGTTGTGCCGCATACCTGAACATGGAAACGGCCAACCGGCGCGAGATTGTACATGGTGTAGAAGGTCGCGACTTCATAAGCGCGCATATATGGCATGCCGAGATAGCTTGCGACATATTCGATCACGGGAACCGGCAGCCAACCCTGCGTCTGTGTTTCTTCGCCCACCTGACGTTGTGCCAAATCAAGCAACGCCATCACCGCAGACTGCTGACGTCCGGCAGGATAGCGTCCGATGTACATGTCGGCGGTCTTCTTGTTTTCAGCTGAAAACGCAAAGGCGCCCCATTGTGCGCGCGCATCCGCTTCGTTTGGAATGTGTGCTGCATCAGCCATGTGCTTCGTTCCGTCCCCAAATACGTCCCAAATATGCGCCAAACATCATGGCAGCAGCGGTCGAACCAACTTCCTTGACCGAGACTTCGCCATGGAACAGCCACAGATACGCCGCAACCATCGCGATGGAACCCAATGCAGCGCTCGCTAGAAAAAGCACTTCCCGCGTCATTACCGGTCACACTCCCCAAACACGATGTCGAGCGCGCCCAAGATTGCGGTGGTGTCCGCAAGCATATGCCCACGGCTCATGAAATCCATTGCCTGCAAATGCGAGAATGCCGTCGGGCGGATCTTGCAGCGATATGGCTTGTTCGTGCCGTCAGACACCAAATAGACGCCGAACTCGCCCTTGGGGCTCTCGGTCGCGACATAGACGCTGCCGGCCGGAACCTTGAAGCCTTCGGTGTAGAGTTTGAAGTGATGGATCAACGCTTCCATCGACTGCTTCATTTCCGCGCGCTTTGGTGGAGAAACCTTGCGGTCGTCGCTGCAGACAGGGCCTTCAGGCATCTGCTGAAGACATTGCTTCATAATGCGGACGGACTGACGCACTTCTTCAACGCGGACCATGAACCGGTCGTAACAATCGCCACGCGTGCCGACAGGAATGTCAAAATCCATTTTGGCATATACGTCATATGGCTGGCTCTTGCGGATATCCCACGGGATGCCCGCGCCACGGATCATTGGGCCCGAAAAGCCCCATTTGATCGCGTCTTCTTTGGAAACAATCGCGATATCCACGTTACGCTGTTTGAAAATACGGTTGTCGACAACCAATGACATCGCGTCTTCAAACAGACGCGGCATACGATCATCGAGCCATTCGGCGATATCGGTCAAAAGCTTTAATGGCACATCCTGATGCACACCACCGGGGCGGAACCAAGCGGCATGCATACGCGCGCCGCTCGCCCGCTCATAAAACGCCATGCAGTCTTCGCGGATTTCGTAAAGCCACAAGGGCGGCGTCATCGCACCAACATCGATAATGTGGTGCGCGATGTTCAGCGTATGGTTTTTGATACGCGTCAATTCGGCAAACA
>JBILOZ010000019.1:0-21692 GCA_044374245.1 Sphingorhabdus sp.
GGCTCAATACGGCGCATCTGCGCCTGACTCAGCAAATAGGGGTAATCCATCAACAGCGCCTCCTTGACGCCGCCATTGAATCAATCAGTCAACCATTATGCAAGCATTTTAACGGGTCCTGACCCTACATTCAATGTGTGCAAGAAGTAGCACATAAAAATTATGTCCCCGATTACGAAGATCCTCTCATAGAAATTAGCAGCCTATTTGGCGAAAGATGGATGATTGAAAATGGTTATGGAACATCGTGTTTAAGTGCTTCGGCATATGCATCAGCAAATGTTGCATTCAATTTTGTTAATCTTCTAATGGGAATAAGAGGTAAATTCATCGTCGTGGTGAAAGAATACCTGCCAAAAAAATACAGAGTTAAGGATAAGAAATTGCATCAGATGGCGCGTGCAATGGATTACTTTGTGACAAGAACGACGGCAGAGATGTGGCGCCAACATGCTCCTTATATGCGTTGATATGTCACATCGGGCTATAACTCATCCAACAAGCTCCAGCTCAATTGCATCTTCATTGAGGAGCTTGTGGCAACGCTCACTGAGGTCAAGAAAGCGCAGGCCAACATGGCGATGGCGGGGAGACGAAATAATCTGCTCGCCAGCCTTCTGCAGCCTACTCGCACAGATTGCTAACACACCCATGCTGGGCTCGGCTCTCTTCATTCGTAGCGTTCGTAAGTAGCATTCGCTGTGAGCCAGCCAGGATTCTGAAAACTCAGATTCACTTGAAACAATGCCTTTTGATTTGAGTAGATCAAAGGCTTCCATGATCAGTTTTTTACGCAATCTATCCTCCGTTGATAAATACGGAGAGTGATCATGTTTGTGAAAAACATGCTCTCCTGCAATTATTTATCAAAGAGTATCAAATGAGTTATATTTCCAATGTGAGAGAAGGATGGTGTGATTGGACGTCTTCGTTTGAATGGAACATCTGCGGGACATTGACATTTTCCGTCAATCAGAAGCCCAGTCTTGCAGAAGCGCAGAGGTTCTGGTCATCATTCTGGCATAAGATAGATCGGCTCTGCTACGGGCGTTCATACAAGAACCATTATCATGTTCCCCGTTTCGTTTACACGCATCAGGGAAGCGGCGGCGAAAACCCGCATATTCACTTTCTCGCATTCACGCCCTGCGATCCTCGTGAATTCTGTATTCTGCTCAATGCTATATGGGCAGGCATGACCAACGCAGGTGCGGCAGTTCCTCACCAAAACGAGATTTTGCCAGTTAGAAGCAAGGAAGCAGCTTCGCGGTATCTGCAGCACGAGGATATCGGTTACGACATGAGTGGCTTCAACGAAGCTCTCACACACTTGCATCAAGCCCACGCAGAACTGCGCGGCGATGCTTTAGAACGGCTCGCTTCTGAAGCGACTACAGAGAATGTGCAGGCTGCAATTGCAGCATATGACATGCAACTTGAGCGGGCTGAGCTACGACACAGAAGACGAAACGCATTTCGCTAGACAGTCATGCTGCGGCGCAATCTTTCGTCTTTCAACAAAGACAGTGTGCTTGAGTGATTTGAGCGCACGTCTTTGTTGTGCCGTAAGCAAACACAAAGAAACCCCATCCATTCAAATCATTCAAAAACCCTGAAACTGCCAATCCTAAAAAACATCGGGGAAGATTGGCTGCTGGAGCAAAGCGGAAGCGAAAGCCAATCTGAAGCCGAACACCGAGCTGCATCGCAGCGATGTGTGATATAAACAAATAGCTCAAAGTTAATGAAAAACGCTGAAGCTATTGGAAACCAAGATATTCTTACATGGAGGAAATCGGTTTCCCTAACTACATGATTAATTTATATTTCTCTCATCACAAAAGTTTATGAGAGACAGGTAAAATGGCAAAAGCAAAGGTTCTCACGAAGGACGAAATCAAACGTGTGATGTGTATCGCTGACGCGGGGAACAACGGTCTTAGGGACCGTGTCGCACTGTCACTGTCTGTTTTGTCTGGTATGCGTATTGGCGAAATCAGCAAGCTAACGATCGGTGATGTGCGTGGGCTTGATGGCAAGGCTGTAGAAGTCATCAATCTCAGCAAGCATCAAACGAAGGGTAATCGCTCAAGGCGCGTTTTCATATCAGACGAACTGCGAAAGCTGCTCAACGTCTACCTCATGAAAATCAGCCAGCTTGACGATAGCAGGGCGTTCATTCGCTCATCACGCACTGGATCGCACTTTAGCAACGTGAGCCTGAGCCTGCGCTTCAAAGCTATCTACGCACAAGCTGGCATCAAAACGAGCAGCCATTCAGGGCGCAGGACATTTGCCACACGTCTCAATGCAGCAGGGATTGGGATGGCAACGATTCAGCAAGCAATGGGCCATGCTAACATCGCAACGACATCAGGTTACTGCTGGGTCAGTGATGAGCAGCTGGCGAACGCGGTCAATGTGATTTGAAAGAAGGAGAGGGACAATGACACAAGCAAGGCAGTGGTGGGTGCTAGTACGCTACAAGGATGAGCCAGGAGCGGGCTTTGGAAAGCAGTATGTGACAGCGACGAACGCTTACGAAGCAATTCAGATGGCGAAGGCTCTTTACGGGAAGCTGCTGATGTCTGAAAGCGCATGCCCCTTGTGAATGCTCAATATTCCCAGAGCGCACAAGTGCGCTCTGGGATGAATTATTACTACGCCGCCAAACTCAAACAGTTATTGGTGTAATAGTTGATTATTTCAGAAGCTGAATTTATTGATTCAGACGAATTGGGTGAGTTCTGCACCGAATTCCACTGTGATTGAAGGTCGGATTGCGCCCCGACTACAATGCTTTGGGCATCTTTAAAATACCCATTAGCCTTCGATGAATTTACAACAGAAGCTATTTCTTTATTCGTGACATCTACGATAAGAGCATCTTGCGCCCGTTCTTCATCAGTATAAGTTAGACCTTGTGCACTCTTCATATAAAGAAATTGCTTTATTGACGACATACCATTTGCAAGTACGTTGCACCTTGCCAACACATTCAACTTGTCAGCTGGAAATGCGTCAGCGACTGGTTGGTCTTCTGCATCAAACCCAGCAGCGGATTCGTTTAAATCACTTGCAACGTCTTGAGATTGCGAGTTTTCGGCTAAGGTGTCCAGATCGTTTTGGTTTACGCTTGATCCGTCATTGTTACTTGAAAAAACCAAGACAATTACGATCAACGCCATCCAACCCAGCGACACAATCCGTGCAACCTTGCTGTAGCCCTTTCTAAGCGTGAGCCATGCAAAGACAAAGGGCAGCAACAGAATGCCGATCCCTAGTGCAGCCCCAACAGATTTTTGTTCGCTGCCCTCATCTATGCTCTCATTCGACATCACATCACCCCTTTTGGTTTACAAAAAAATATTTGAAATTACGGAAAATTGTTTAGCTGCCCTTCTTGATTATCCAGACTTCAGGCCCAGAGCCGTCTGTTGGCATATCAACCTCGCAAGACCATTGACCATTCTCAGCAGAGCGACCGTTATTTGATGAGCCTACATTAGACCACTTCCCACCGCACCACTTTGCAATATCTACTTTTATGTTGTTAAACGATGGCAATGTTTGTCCCTTAGAAGCGTCAGCACTAAGATAGAACTTTAGATGCAGATATGTGAGAGTGCGGCCAGTGTAATTCGTATTGACCTCTCTGATAGGGTATCGAATCCAGGTTTCATCATATTGGAGGCCGCCAGCCTCTTTCCACTTCTCAAAGTCCGCACCAGTAGATGTGCCTGGATTCAATGCGCGGGTGGCTAGGCCAGGATTTTTCGGGGTCGTTTTGTCTTGTTTACTTTCGTCGCCTGATGATCCGAAAATAGAACTAAAGAAACCCCCACCCGATTCGTTTTGTGCTTCAGGGCTAGGTGCGCTGTCGGCTTCCTCGCTCTTCTTGGCATCTTCCTCTTTGGAAAATTGTTCATTTTTTGCGTCTAAGTCGGCGACATACCTATCGTAGCCAGCCTTGTCCTTGACGCCAGCTTGATCAGCTCGGTGAAGCTCATCAATGTCTATAAAACCGAAGCGGCGGGCACGCTCCGTTTCATCAGCGACATACTGTGCGTTAGTATGCCAGCCTTTAGAGTGCGCCTGTTCCATCTCCGATTCACTGGAAAAGCCAAGCCGCTTCGCTTCATCTTCCACCGCGTCGCCGCACGCGGTAAGAGCAATGGATGCGGCACTCAGAAGCGCCATGGTTCTAAAATTCATAAGTGTATCCCTGCCGATGTCAGCGTTTAGGAGATGCGGTTGACGTCGACGGCGACGCCTCGTCATAAAAACGAGCCATTTCTTCCATTTTCTGCCGCGTATGGTATCCTTTTGCGAATGCCGCATTCATGGCCTCCTCGCTTGTAAAACCCAAAGCAAGGGGGTCATAAACGACTGGGCGGCTATCGTTGTATGCCAAGTTCATTACTCTTAAAATGATGACAACTAGTACCCAGAACCACCACTTTTTGTACGGCAACTGCTTAGCCATCGACAGTGCCACGCTTTCTTTCTGTTCGCTCATATTACTCCACCCCGAACACCTTCAAATCCCTAAAAAAATAGTTGCAGAAAGGAGTGCCCTTTGCAACAGTCAAAGCATTGGACTTCGAGCCATAAAGTGGCGCCTCTAAGCACCTTGAGAGACCTGCCAAGCCATAGCTGTGCGGATGTAAAGGGAGATTTCATGAGTGCTAGGAGATTAACGAGATTGGCGATGCAAGCACTGGCTGCGCTTGCTGTCGCAACTTCACCAGCGTCGGCGCAATCCAACTCAACTAAGGACACGATTGGCGCTCTGGGCAATCTATTTGGTTCTATGGCTAAAGCTGGAGCCAAGTCAAAAGCTCTCAAGCAATGGCAAGCTCAAGACGCTCAGGTCGTTCAATGCATCAACACCATATACTCTAGCAAAAACTTAACGGCGGATAGCTTCGTAGCAGCGGGAGTGGGGCCTAATGATCCAAGTATGGCTCCCGTCATTAATATCTGCAAAGTGGTGATGACGACGCCTCCAAAAACTAATTTCCCCTGCAATGTCACAAATGCGAACGGTCAACAGGTCGCCAGCACGTGCAGCGAATCTTATGCAGCTACACGTAACGGGTCGCTGGTTGCTATCTCCCGAGACGATTTTTTGCGGGCGGCAGGGAATAGCGAGCAGGTGCAGTTGGCCAATTTCGAGACTGTTGCCGCTCAGAATGCCAGATTGCAGGCAGAGAGTAAAAAACTTGTTGGGGTTCAATCAAAACCAGATAAAATTACAAACAAGAGCTCTAGTTCAAAATCAACTATTGAGGGGCGCAAGGTTTTCGCTTTATGGAAAAATCAATATTTTGTTTACGCAGTAATAGAGGTTGGACCGTCTTCACCTAGCGATGAGTTGTATGGCGTAAGATATGCAAACGGTGGATATGATGTTATTAAGAAAAATCAAATAAGACCAGACAACATAAGGAGAGGGGACATTATTATGGTTCTCGATCGTTATACAGGATTTTCACAAAATGCTACAGTTGTTAGTAGAGATGGAGATTTTTTGGATGTCAGGTTTATGAATGGATCAATTGAAAAAACCGATATAATGCATGTAAGAATTATTATATAGAATACGAATTATTTAAATCATATTTTTTTATAAAAACGGAATTTTAAAATATTTTTTTGTAAATCAGATTAGATTATTCAATAAACGTCAGAAACCCATCCAGCACCGCATCCGTTGAGCGGCAATGTGCCAGCTTCTCGTTCGTGAAGCCTAGCAAACGCTGAGCTTCTGCCGTTAACGGTCGTGAAGGCTTAGCAAACTCATCAAACTCGTCGTCCTCATCCCAGCGATTGACCGCGTAGTAGTGAATTATTTCACCCTTCTCTGGCGTGAGTGCGCTTGTCTCAAGCGTTATGATCAAGTCACGCTTCAGCCCACGAGTGCCAGCCTGAAACAGTTCCAGCCCACCTTGCTCGTATAGGTCATAGAGAGATTCCCTAAGCGCAACATTCACCGTGCTATGGCCTTTGCAGCTTTGCGAAATGCCACCTCATCATTCTGTGCCCCATAGACATACCCACGCAATGCTCGTTGCTGATTTGCGAGTGTCGGCTCAGCTTGACGAATCCCCTGCTGAATTGACGAAAGCTCCTCTGGCCACTTCTGAGCAGCGTTCTGGGGGTTAGGGCTACTCGTACTGCTCTGGGTCGGCTTAGGCTGCTGAGGACCTCTTACTGGAACGGGTTTTGGTGGTTTCGCTTTGCGGGGTTGTTTCTGGTTTGCTAGCTGAACGCATCTTTGCTGAAAGACTGTGCCAAGCTGCGAAGTGCCAGCCAGCAATATGTCCATAGCCAGCTTCACTTTGTCGCTGTTAGCCTTACGAGCCATATCCACAATTGCGATCACAGCGTTACGCAGTAGCTCTATCTCGTCATTTCCGTTTTCGTTTGTGCCCATCAGATACACCCTTTCTGATTATATTTATCAGACGGGCAAAGATCGCTGGGCTGTTGAGCTAACTTAAAAGTTTTAAGTTAGATGGGCGTGATGCGACCGTTCTCATCCCGCACGTAATCTGCTGTGGCGTTGGTGAATCTGCGCTCTTCGTTAAGATGATAATACACCTTGCCGATCTGATACTCGCTGCTGCCAATCATCTCCGCAACTTGCTGAAAGTGCAGTCCACTCAGCACACGCTGCGTTACCATGAAGTGGCGCAGGCTGTAAGGAACAATGTTTCTGGCCTTACGATCTGCGATGCCAGCCTGCTCGGTGATCTTACCAAAGTGATACCCGATCGCTCTGTTCGTCAGCCGCGTCTCACCGTCCAAGCTGAAGATCAGATCATTGGAACTTTTGGGAGGGAAAAGCTCTCTCAAGCGTTCAAAGTAGAAGCCGCCGCGACAGAGAAACTCACGAGGTTTTTTGACCTTTGAAGTTTCTTTCCGAACATGAATCCTCGCCAGAATTTTCTGAAGATAAGCCTGACCTTTTTCGTTTCTGACAATTTCTACGTCTGACCACCTTAACTGGTGCTGCTCCCCCGACCTGAGACCTGAGTTAGCTGCAATGATAAAATAGTGCCGCATCAACTGCCGCGTCCGCCATTCATTATCATTCAGCTTGTTTTTGACCTTTGACCCGTAAGTCCGCATCGTCTTGATGATTTGCTGGTATTCGGTGGGCGTAAACGTCTGACGTTTAATGAGGTTTGTATCAACGTGATATGGATTGAGCTTTGGGAAATCAAAGCTGTCAATCAACACTTCGTCGTGACGAAATAGGTATTTCATCATGCTGTTGATGGTGCCTTGCTCGTTGTGCATGGTTGAGTGAGCTAGCTCTCGCTTCGCCTTTGCCATCCGTTCGCTGAAATAGCTCTCACAAGCCGTGCGACCCAAGTCCTTCAGCTTCGTGTCACGACCAATGAAATCTAGCCAGTGGTTCAGATGCGTCGTGATTGTGCCGTGTCGTCCTTTGACGATTGATCGCACCGCAATATCTTTCTCACGATGCTCAAGATAAAGCCTGACGCCCTCTTTCGCATTTAACGAAAAGTATTTTTTGCCATTCTGCTGATTACCTAGAAGCTCAAGATAGAAGGTCTTGCCGCGCTCAAGCGCAGTTGCACGATTTGTCGTGCCTAAGCTCTTACGAGCATATTTGTTTTCAGCTTTGAGCCACAAGCGAAAGTGCCAATAGTCGCCACGTTTGTAGATGCAGCCATCATCAAAGATGGCAATCTCATCGTCACCAAAGCGTTTTTTCTTAGAGACCATTAGCACCTCATCAAGCTGCACCTTTCATCCAACATACCCTACGATTCTCAGTAGAGTCCGTTTTGTGAAAGTTTACGTGCAACTTTATGATGTGCGGCACTGAAAATCAACGCATTTCTTGGTCATGTGAAAGTTATGTGAAACTTAAAAACTTTAGAAATGCGTCGTTTTATGAGTATGAACTACTCCCACTCAATGGTTCCCGGTGGCTTTGATGTATAATCATAAACCACGCGGTTGATGCCCTTCACTTCGTTGATGATGCGCGTCGACACGCGGCTGAGGAAGGCGCTTTCGAATGGGTAGATGTCGGCGGTCATGCCGTCGGTTGATGTCACCGCGCGCAAGGCGCAGACATTGTCATAGGTGCGGCCATCGCCCATCACGCCGACGGTGCGGACGGGCAAGAGCACGGCAAAGGCCTGCCAAATCGCGTCATACAGCCCTGCATAACGGATTTCTTCGAGATAGACGGCGTCTGCCTTGCGCAAGACGTCGCACCGCTCCTTGGTCACTTCGCCCGGAATGCGGATGGCAAGGCCGGGGCCGGGGAAGGGGTGGCGGCCGACAAATTGGTCATTCAGGCCCAATTCGCGGCCCAAGGCGCGCACTTCATCCTTGAACAATTCGCGCAAGGGTTCGACCAATTGCATGTTCATCCGTGCGGGCAGGCCACCGACATTATGGTGGCTTTTGATCGTGACCGAAGGCCCGCCGGTGAAGCTGACGCTTTCGATCACGTCGGGGTAGAGCGTGCCTTGCGCCAAGAAATCAGCGCCGCCGATTTTCTTGGCTTCTTCTTCGAACACGTTGATGAATTCGCCGCCAATGAATTTGCGCTTCTTTTCGGGGTCGGTGACGCCCGCGAGGCCAGCCATGAAGCGTTCTTCGGCGTCCACGACGACGAGCGGGATATTATAATGGTCGCGGAATAAGGTTTCGACCTGTTCACGTTCATTCATGCGCAGCAAGCCGTGGTCGACAAAGACGCAGGTGAGCTGCGCGCCAATTGCTTCGTGAATGAGGATCGCGGCAACCGAACTGTCGACGCCGCCCGAAAGGCCGCAAATGACGCGGCCTGACCCTACTTGCGCGCGGATTTCGGCAATCTTGGTCGCGCGGAATTCCGCCATCGTCCAATCGCCGGCAAGGCCGCAGATTTTGTGTACGAAGTTGGAGATTAATTTCGCGCCATCGGGGGTGTGCACGACTTCGGGGTGGAATTGGATGCCATAATATTGCCGCGCTTCATCGGCGATAAAGGCAAAAGGCGCGCCATCGCTGGTGGCGACGACTTCAAAGCCGGGGGCAAGGCTGGTGACCTTGTCGCCATGGCTCATCCACACCTGATGCTTGTCGCCGGTCGCCCATGTTCCGTCAAACAGTGCGCAGGGTTTTTCGACCTCAATAAAGGCACGGCCAAATTCGCCGCCGTCGCCTTCGCTCACATGGCCGCCCAGCTGCATCATCATGGTTTGCTGGCCATAGCAGATGCCAAGGATCGGCAGTCCGCTGTCAAAAACACATTGCGGTGCGCGCGGCGAATCGGCTTTGGTCGTCGATGCAGGCCCGCCCGACAATATGATGCCCTTTGGCTTCATACGTGCAAATGCGGCTTCGGCGGAATTGAATGGCGCAATTTCCGAATAGACCCCGGCCTCGCGCACACGGCGCGCAATCAATTGAGTCACTTGTGACCCGAAATCGATGATCAGGATGGAATCGGAAGGGTGGGCGTGTGTTTTGGATTCAGGCATGGCCAGCCGATAGTGATTGCCGCCGCCGCTGTCCAGTTACCCCGGTGACTGTTAGTGGGTCAGTTTGAATTTAGCGGATAAAATAGGCCTTTTATACACTCGGGGCTTCGCACGGCGATTTGCACATGGCTTTTGCGGTAGATGCCACTTCCCGAAAATGCCTTGCCACCCTCAACAAACATTCCTCGCACCGTGTCGTAGCGCTCTATCGACGCATCCTTGGAGGCTAGATGATCGATGATTTCGTGTAGGTGCCGGAACACCGCACAATCAAGATACCGTAGGGCGCTGTCGTTGTTTTTTGCGCCCTTCGGATTTTTGTTTTGTGGGATTGGGAGTCCCGACTTCACCTGTAATTGAATGAACGATTTGTAAGCCGCCCGGAATTGTTCCGTGCCATCGCGAGAAACTAAATCCAAGCAATTGCGCAAATCTATAACAGCGCCAATCACCGCAGGCTCTTTATAATCGCGGCGTTGGGTCTTCCACTGGGCCCACTCCAGCGCGCGTATCGGATCAGATTCCCAGAAATATGCGCCCGGCCCGAGCCAGTCGTAGTCCTTATCGCTTTGTAGAATCGCTGCACCCTCGGTCACAGCCTTTAGAGCGATTGCTTTGTCGCAACCGTGGTAACCAAGCACAAATGATGTTGCTAGACGGCTCAAGCCGCGACGCGGGCCTTCTTGCTTTTGCCACCGAACTCGACACGAAGTGTCCCGCGCTTCGTGTAAATGCCTTCTTTGATTAATGCATCACGCGCGGTTTTCTTAGACGACAATGCGCGCGCAGTTTCTTCCGCTATCGCGGCAAGAATTTTTTCGTTTCGCTGTGCATTGGTCATTGCAATCTCCATATTGCTATAACGCAACTAAACGCATTCGGTAAAATTGCGATTAATTATCTTTAAAAAATTCTGGAGAAATTTTTTGGATGATGCAAGCGCAATGCGTTTATCCGATAATTTTTTACAGACCGCGTTTCGTTGGTATCACTTTCACCTCTTAGCCTTCCCCGCAGGCAATACGCACCCCTCAATTTCAAACTGACCCACTACCCTGTGACTTTGGACTTTGCCCTTTGCCCTGACCTGTTTCGGTGCGCTATAGCGTCGGCGTGATAAAGCCTGACACCAAACGCGCAGATATCATCGAGCGATTGACCGCTTATGTCCTTGCGCAAGGGCTTTCGGCGTCGAGCCTGCGTCCGTTGGCCAAGGCTGCGGGCACCAGCGACCGGATGCTGCTCTATTATTTTAAGGACAAATCCGAGATTATCACCGCGGTGTTGGAACAGATTTCGGCGCAGCTGGTGGAGATGATCAGCGCGCACACCGCCGCAGAGCCGCTGCCCGTGGATGCGCTGCGCCGCAAATTGGCGGGTATCGTTTTTGAAGATGCGCTGTGGCCCTATATGCGGATCTGGCTGGATGTCGCGGCACGCGCGGCGATGGGCGACCCGTTTTACCGCGCGGTGGGGGAACAGATTGGCCGCGGATTTCTCGAATGGGGCAAGGCGCAGCTGCATTCGGACAGCGAAGCGCAGCGCGACATTGATGCCGCGCGGCTTCTGGTCAGCATCGAAGGGATGCTGTTCCTGAAAAGCATTGGCCTTGACGATATAAACGCCAAGGCCGTTTAGCGCGCGCGTGCGGCCCGCGTTGGTCCGAGCAACATGACGGCAACGTCACCCTTCGTCCGATAGCTGTGCACGAGCAGATATGCGGCCAAAAATGGTGCGCCAAGATTAAAGGCCGCAAATCCCAGAACGAGTCCGGCCACCGAAAATTCGTGACGCCATGCGACCCAGAATCCGGAAAACATCAGAAAGAATAAAAAGTCGAGATTGAACTGCCCGGGCCACGCCATCTCTGCAATGTCACCGAAAAAGATCGAATACAGGCCCATGCCATGATTGGCGATGGTGACACTGGTATAGGCGCCGACGATGGCAATGACGGCAACGAGGAAAAGGCGAAACAAGGTCATGACACACTCCCCATAAAGTGTGGGGACTTGATACCAAAATGTAGCGACTGCTACAATATCTATTTTAGTCGGTCAGTTCCACCCAAGTCGGCGCGTGGTCGCTGGCCTTTTCACGGCCGCGATGGTCCTTATCCACGCCGCAGGATGCCAAGCGGTCGGCGACAACGGGGCTGAGCAAA
Organism: Sphingorhabdus sp.; assembly: GCA_044374245.1. Lineage (GTDB taxonomy): Bacteria > Pseudomonadota > Alphaproteobacteria > Sphingomonadales > Sphingomonadaceae > Sphingorhabdus_B. The sequence goes on from JBILOZ010000019.1 coordinate 11,683, forward strand.
AGATGGTCGATGCGAAAGCCATGGTCGCGTTGCCATGCGCCGGCCTGAAAATCCCAAAATGTCCAAATGCCGCCTTGCGGATAATGCGTCGCCAGCGCGTCGGTCCAGCCTTGGCCCAAAAGCGCACGATAGGCCGCGATGCTTTCGGGTTGGCGCAAGGCATCGTCCAACATCGCGGCTGGCGCCCAGATATCATGCGCGTGCGGAATGACATTATAGTCGCCCGCCAGAACCGCAGGGATTTCCGCCGCCAACAATTCGGCGGCGCGGTCGTACAAGCGCTTCATCCACGCAAGCTTATAGTCGAATTTCGGCCCGGGCAGCGGATTGCCATTGGGCAAATAAATGCTCGCAACGCGTATGCCGAAAACATCCGCCTCCAGATAACGGGCATGTTCATCTTCGGGGTCGCCGGGCAAGGTGCGCTGTGCTTCGACAGGCTGCGTGCCCTTGGCAAGGATGGCAACGCCGTTGAAGGATTTCTGCCCGTGCCAGATCGCGCCATAGCCCGCGCGTTCAAATTCTTCGACCGGAAAGCCTTCGTCCTGTGACTTGACCTCTTGCAGGCAAGCAATGTCGGGTTGGGTTTCTTCCAGCCATTCGAGCAGGCGGGGGAGGCGCGCTTTGACGCCGTTGATGTTGTAAGTCGCGATACGCATGCCCGCGTCCCTAGCCGCGCATGGCTATTGCATCAAACCGAAAAGCTGGAGCCGCAGCCACAACCGGCCTGCGCTTGCGGATTGGTCACCTTGAAGCTTTTGCCGCCAAGCGATTCGACGAAATCCACTGCCGAGCCGCGCACCAGATCAAGGCTGATGGGGTCGACGACCAAAGATGCGCCTTCGCCTTGCGCGGTGATGTCATCCGCCTCAACGCTGTCGGCAAGGCCGAAACGATATTGAAAGCCCGAACAGCCGCCACCTTCCACCGACAACCGCAGCACCGGATCTTTTCCAAGCTTGGTTGCAATCTCGGCCACGCGGCGCGCGGCATTGGCGGTCATGGAGATGATTTCGGTTTCGCTCATATCGGATATTTAGGCCATGCAGCAGTTAAAGAAAAGGGGCGGCGCAGTATTCCGCGCCAGCCCCCAAGATTACACCCTCTCCCAAAGGTGATGCGTTTTGGCCTGACTGCTTACTCGCCGTCAGCAGGGCCACCGATGGCAGTGCTATCAACAGTTTTCGCAGCGAGCAACATTTTTGCGCCGTTTGCGTCAAATTTCTCTGGCGACAGAAATGCGGTTGGGTTGATCGCTTCACCAGCAATGCGGACTTCATAATGCAGGTGGCTTCCGGTCGAGCGGCCAGTTGAGCCCATATAGCCCAGAATGTCGCCCTTGCGGATGCGCTGGCCTGGTGCAACATTCAACGCCGACAAATGGCCGTAACGTGTCTGCACTGCGTTGCCGTGGTTGATTTCGACCAATTTGCCATAACCGCCAACCCATTCAGCGCGGCCGATGAAGCCATCTGCTGTCGCGTAAATCGGTGTGCCGATGGCGCCGGGAATATCGATGCCCTTGTGATTGCGGCTGGCGCCACGCGTCGGTGCGTTGCGATATCCATAGCCGCTGGAGAATTTCATGATGTCTACGGGGTTGATCGATGGAACGGCAACTGCAACCTTGGTTGCGGTGCCGTTGATGCTGCCCCAGCTGTCGTTCAACGCGCGGAATTCAGGGTCCGACACGCCAAGCGCGCTCTGGTTCGCGCGCAAATCTTCTGGTGAAATGCGGAACGTGTCTGATGAGGCGGTGGCTGAGTTGGCGAAAGATGGTGTTGCTGCTGTGAAAGCGGCGACCATTACCAAAGCAGATACAGCTTTAAGGATCAGTGATTGGCAGTTTGCCAAAGCGCTGGATACCATGTTGCGTATTACCTTATCATGCGACCCGCGCTTTTACGCAGTTCAGAAGTTTGACCAAGACAGAGGATCTGCCCAACCATTACGAAAATGGTGGTGTCCGATGGCTCAAACGAATGCAACATGCCTGTCATAATCGCGGGACAAACCGCCGCTCAAACGCGTTGAGTCGTTGAATTGAGCGTTCAACGGTTCACTAAAGTGGCGGTTTACCAACAATTTCCAAACTGGCTTGGGCAATATCTGGCGTCTTGAACAACGCGCCTCAACGCCATTTGTTCCCGCCAAGACCCGCAAAATTTCGTGATTATTGGGGCGATGGAGCGTCCCAGCGGTCGCCGAATCGGTTGGCGCTTCGATTCGTCCGTTGGTCGCACGCCGCCCGGCTCAACTGACCGCTTTAATTCCCGCCACCCTGAACTTGTTTGTGCGCTGCACGCCTTCGACTCCAGGATCTTAATTCCAGACGGATTGAAGAAGTAAGATGCTGAAACAAGTTCAGCATGACGGATTTGAGAGAGCGTTGAGCAGGCGCGAGAACGATAACCGCCCTTCGACAGGCTCAGGGCTACGGTTTTGTTATATGGCTCGCGCGGTTCAGCCGAGCGCTTTCGCCGCGGCCAATACCTCGGCGGCATGGTCCTTGACCTTTACCTTGCGCCAGACCTGCGCAACCTTGCCGTCTTTGCCGACCAGATAGGTTGACCGATCAATGCCCATATAGCTTTTGCCGTACATCGATTTTTCGACCCACGCGCCCATTTGCTCGGTGGCATCGCTGGCTTCGTCGGACAGCAACGTGACGTTAAGTTCATATTTCGCCGCAAATTTGGCAAGCTTGGCGGGCTTGTCCTTGGACATGCCGTAGACGGGGCAATGGAGCGCGGCGAAATCCGCCGACAATGCGGTGAAATCCTTGGCTTCGTTGGTGCAGCCGGGCGTGTCGGCCTTGGGGTAGAAATAGAGCACCAGCGGGCCCTTGAGCGCCGCCAGATTGACCGCATTGCCTGCGCTATCCGCAACCGTGACGTCGGGCAGGGTGTCGTTGATATCGGTCATGTTGGGTTCCTTTTCAAAAATCGCGTGGTCCAAATAGCCGTTGCCATTCGTGCATGACAACCCCGCGATAATCCCTAATCGCGGCCATCAAGCCATCCCAATCGGCAAAGCCCAGGCTGCCGGCAATCAACGCCTGCGCGGCCAATGGCGGGGTGGCGCAATCGGGCGCGACGAGGCGCACCATGACCAATAGCCGCGCGAACAATGCATAGACCGTGGCAAATTCTGCAGGCAGATGTCCTGCTGTCACCAGCGCATCAATCGCAGGGCCAAGTTGCGGCAGCAAACCGGCATGTGTTTCCAGCTGAAGCCGGTGGATGATAAACTCCATATCCACCAAGCCGCCGGGCAACAGCTTTACATCCAGTTCGCCCTTTGGCGTTTTATGCGCGGCCATGTCCTTGCGCATGCTGGCGATGTCCGTCCGCAGTTTTTCAGGGTCGCGCGGGCCATGCAAAACGTCCGCGACAATATTGCCCACCTGCGCACGGGCATCGGCGGAACCAAACAGCACGCGTGCCCGCGTCAGTGCCATATGCTCCCACGTCCACGCATTTTCGCGCTGATATTGGTCAAAGCTTTTGACCGACGCGCAGAGCAACCCGTCGGTGCCCGATGGCCGAAGCCGTGTGTCGACCTCATATAAAGCGCCCGATGCGGTAGGCACCGACATCGCGGCAATCACGCGCTGCGCCAGCCGGTTGAAATATTGCGTCGCGCCCAAGGCACGCGGCCCATTGGATTCGGCGAGATGGTTGCCCGTGAACAATAAGATCAGATCAAGGTCCGACGCATGCGTCAACGCTTCGCCGCCCAATCGGCCCAATGCCAAAATGACCAGCTCGCTGCCGTCAATGCGGCCATGCGCTTTTTCAAATTCGGCGACCGTCGCGGCGGTCAGCGTCTGCAACGCGGCCTCCGCCAAATGGGCGTAGCTGCGCGCGATTTCGCTTGCGTCGCTTCGGCCCTCAATCAACTGCACGCCCAGCGCAAAGCGTTTCTCGCCAACATAATCGCGGACAATGTCGAGCGTGGATTGATAATCGGCATCGCCAATCCGGCGCGCCATCGCATCGTGCAAAGCGGCCATATCGCCGGGCAAGTTCATCGCGCTCGTGTCAATCAACGCGTCCAAATACCGGCTCTGCCGGCCAAGATCGTCGGCCAGCGTCGGCGCGTAGCTCAATATGTTGGCGACCAATTGCAAAAGCCCGGGCCGCGCCTCCAGCAAGCGGAAGACGTTGATGGCGCTGGGTATCGCCTCGATCATATTTTCGAACCGCGCGATGGCACGGTCGGAATCGGGGGCCAGCGCCAATGCTTTCATGATCGCGGGCAGGACGGCTTCAAATGCGTCACGCGCCGATGCGCTGCGGATCGCGCGAATCTTGCCGCTGCGCCACCGGGCCATGCGCTGCATGATGGCGGCGGGATCGGCATAGCCCAAATCGGTCAATTGTTCTTCAAGCGGCAGGCCTTCGTCGGCCATGCGGGGCCCTTCGCTGCCGCCTGCGTCCACCATCCGGTCGTAAATCGCCGCGACGTGTTCCGTGATCGGGCGGATCGCGTCAATCAACGCGTCGGCGTCCGCCAGCCCATGCAAGCGTGCGACGGCATCGGCGGTTTCGCGGTTTTGCGGTATCTCGTGCGTTTGCCGGTCGCTGTGCATTTGCAGACGATGTTCAAATGTCCGCAACTGTTCATAGGCGGAGGACAAGGTCTCCGCCTCTTGCAGGCTGATCGGCCCAGCCGCCGCCAGCCGTTTCAACGCCTCGCGGGTGTCGGGCACGCGCAGTACAGGATCGCGTCCGCCGTGGATCAGCTGATGCGCCTGCGCGAAGAATTCACATTCGCGAATCCCGCCATGGCCACGCTTCAGGTCGAACCCAAGGCCCATTTTCTGACCCTTGGCATAATGGTCACGAATTTGCGCGGTCATTGCGGTGATGTTCTTCAACTGCCCGAAATCGAGCGACTTGCGCCAGATGAAGGGCTGAATCGCGTTCAGGAAATATGCGCCCAGCGCGCGGTCGCCTGCGCAGACCCGCGACCGGATGAACGCCGCTTGCTCCCACGCCAGCGCGCTCGATTCATAATAGCCGATGGCCGCTTCAACGGGCAAAGCGATCGGGCTGACCTCAGGCGATGGCCGCAGCCGCATGTCGACGCGAAAGACATATCCGTCGCCATCCAGCGCGGACAATAGTTCGATGACGCGGCGGCCATAGCGCACGGCGGCCTCTGCCACATCGTCGCGTTCCCGGTGGGGCAGGGTTTTGGGATCGAACAGGAAAATCGGGTCAATATCCGACGAATAATTCAGCTCGCGCCCGCCATGTTTGCCCAGCGCAATGACGGCAAAGCCTTGGTTGGGCGCGCCGGGCACGCGTTCTTCGATGGCGGCAGATATGGCTTGGTCGAGCGCATGGTCAGCAAAGTCGGACAGGATGCCTGTGACGCGGCTGAGATCCCAAACCCCTGCGAGGTCCGCAATCGCAGTGACCAGCGCAACGCCCTGCCGCTGTTGGCGCAACGCGGTACCGACATTGTCCGCCGTTCGGGCAAGCGATTGCGCCAGCGCCGCGTCAAATTCGCCCGCCTCTGCCATCGCCATCAATTCGGGGTTGCGGTCCATCAGTCCGGCAAGAAACGGACTGTTGGCCTGTGCGCGTGCGATGATCTCTTTCATCACAACCTATCCTTTGTCATTCCCGCGAAAGCGGGAATCCATGGCCATATCGTTTGGCCGTACCGGACATGTTGGAGAAACCGCCGTCCCAGACCATGGATCCCCGCTTTCGCGAGGATGACAATGGCTGCCAGACATGCTCACCGCCTTAAATAATCCCGTCGGAAATCGGCGGCGAATGCCGCGAACCGGCCTTGCGATATCGCCGCGCGCATTCCGGCCATCAGCATTTGGTAATAATGCAGATTGTGCTGCGTCATCAGCATCGCGCCCAAAATCTCGCCTGACCGGATCAGGTGATGGACATAAGCGCGGGTCCATGTTGCGCACACCGGACATGTGCATTGGTCGTCAATCGGCCCTTGGTCTTCGGCAAATTTCGCATTGCGAATGTTGATGGGGCCATGGTGGGTGAAGGCTTGCCCATTGCGGCCAGAGCGGGTGGGCAGGACGCAATCGAACATGTCGATGCCGCGTTCAACCGCGCCTACCAAGTCGTCGGGCTTGCCCACACCCATCAGATAACGTGGCCGGTCGGCGGGCAATTGGTCGGGCGCATAATCGAGGCAGCCAAACATCGCCTCTTGCCCTTCACCCACCGCAAGGCCGCCCACGGCATAGCCATCAAAGCCAATGTCGATCAGCGCATCGGCGGATCGCTTGCGCAATTCTTCGTCCAATGATCCTTGTTGAATGCCAAATAAGGCCGCGCGCGCGGCATGTTCGCCGCCGCTGTCGAACCCGTCGCGTGAGCGCTTGGCCCAACGCATCGACAATTCCATCGACTTGATCGCTTCGTCGCGGCTCACGCCATTGGCGGGGCATTCGTCAAACGCCATGACAATGTCGGAACCCAACAGCCGCTGGATTTCCATCGACCGTTCGGGCGACAGCATATGTTTCGACCCGTCGAGATGGCTTTGGAACGCCACGCCCTCTTCGGTGATTTTGCGCAAAGCCGACAGGCTCATCACCTGATACCCGCCGCTGTCGGTCAATATCGGGCGGTCCCAGCCCGAAAACTGGTGCAACCCACCCAGCCGCGCGACACGTTCCGCGCCGGGCCGCAGCATCAGATGGTAGGTGTTGCCCAAGATGATGTCCGCGCCCGTTGCGCGCACTTCGGCAGGGCGCATCGCCTTTACCGTGGCGGCGGTGCCGACGGGCATGAAGGCGGGCGTGCGAATTTCGCCGCGCATCATCTGAATGCTGCCGGTGCGTGCCTTGCCATCAGTGGCGGAAATCGAAAACTGGAATCGCGTGGTCATCGGGCGGCTTTAGGGGGGTTATGCGCTGGAGAAAACCAACTTTTCTGAACGGGACATCGTCTCTGCATAAACCGAAGCCCTGAGCAGCAGGTGCGCAGCGCCTGCGACCGTCGAAGGGTGTCCAAAGTGCAGGCGCTGTGCCGATGGACGCCCTTCGACAGGCTCAGGGCTGCGGTGATGATACGAGGCACTCCACGCTTCACTGCGGGACGAATATGCAAATTACCCTTTCAACCGCCGCCACACCGTCCCATATACGCAAAATGACTTACACCGATCCCCGCTCATATCTTTACCAACCCGGCCTTCTCGACCCTGACGCAGCGCAGCGTATTACGCGTGACGCATTGAAGGCGTGCGATGATGGTGAGCTGTATTTGCAATATAGCGCGACCGAGAGCTTTGGTTTTGATGATGGCCGGCTGAAAATGGCGGATTATTCGACGGGTTCGGGCTTTGGCCTGCGCGGTGTGTCGGGTGAGATGACCGGGTTCAGCCACGCCAATGACATGAGCGAGGCCGCGATTCGCCGGGCAGGGGAAACGTTGAAGCTGCTTGATCCTGCGAAGGAACAGCCCGCCCCGCCGCCGCGCCAGAACAACCGGCATTTATATACGGACGGCAATCCGCTTGAACTCGTGCCGTTCGCGCAAAAGGTCGCCTTGTGCCAACAGATCGACGCCGCCGCCCGCGCCCGTGACCCCCGCGTCGCACAAGTGAGCGTTAGCCTTTCGGGCAGCTGGAGCGTCGTCGAAATCGTGCGCGCCGACGGCTTTGTCGCAACGGACGTTCGGCCCTTGGTGCGTCTGAATGTCTCCATCGTCGCGCAAGACGGCGACCGCCGCGAAACCGGCACTTATGGTTTTGGCGGGCGCTATCTGTACGACAAATTGTTTGAAGATCATGAATGGGAACATGCCATTGATGAAGCATTGGCGCAGGCGCTGACCAACTTGCGTTCGGTCGCGGCGCCCGCTGGCGAAATGACCGTGTTGCTTGGCCCCGGCTGGCCCGGCGTATTGCTGCATGAAGCCGTCGGCCATGGTCTTGAAGGCGATTTTAACCGCAAGGGCAGCAGTGCCTTTTCCGGCAAGATTGGCCAGCGCGTTGCCGCGCCGGGCGTGACCGTTGTCGATGATGGCACGATGATGAACCGCCGTGGTTCGCTATCGATTGATGATGAAGGCACGCCGACGCAGGAAAATGTCCTAATCGAAGACGGCATATTGCGCGCCTATATGCAGGACCGCATGAACGCCCGCCTGATGGGTGTTGCCCCCACGGGCAATGGCCGCCGCGAAAGCTATGCCCACGCACCCATGCCGCGTATGACCAACACATTCATGCGCAGCGGCAATGACGACCCGGCCGAATTGTTGAGCCGCGTCAAAAACGGCATCTTCGCCAAAAGCTTTGGCGGCGGGCAAGTCGACATCGTGTCGGGCAAATTCGTGTTCAGCTGCACTGAGGCCTATTTGGTCAAGGACGGCAAGCTTGGCGATCCGATCAAGGGCGCGACCTTGATTGGCGATGGTCCAACCGCGCTGAACAAGGTCATTGGCCTTGGCAACGACATGGCATTGGATGACGGCATCGGCGTGTGCGGCAAAGGCGGCCAAAGCGTTCCGGCGGGCGTCGGACAACCCACAACTTTGGTCAGCGCGCTTACGGTAGGCGGCACGGCGGGTTGATGGGTGCCTATTTCGGTCAGCATTGCGATATGACCGAATGAACCGCATGACCCCGATATGAGCCACGCACTCAAGGTTGCGACCTATAATATCCGCAAGGCGGTTGGCCTTGACCAACGGCGCAACCCTGAACGCATATTGGCGGTGCTGAAAGAAATCGACGCCGATATTATCGCGCTTCAGGAGGTAGATCGCCGGTTCGGCGCGCGGGTCAGCGCATTGCCGCTGGCGATGCTGGAGGCGGAGACAAGTTGGATGCCCGTGCCGCTGGCTTTCCGTCCTGCCGCCATTGGTTGGCACGGCAATGCGATTTTGGTGCGCAAGGGCATGGAAGTACGCCATTGTCAGCCGATTGACATGCCAACGCTGGAACCACGCGGCGCGGTGATGGCGGAGCTGTCGGTTGCTGGCCATGCATTGCGCATCATTGGCGTGCATTTGGATTTATCGGGGCTGTGGCGGCGCAAGCAAATCCGCGCGTTGCTGGCGGCTATTGATGCCAGCCCGCGGCATATGCCCACGATTCTGATGGGTGATTTCAACCAATGGTCGGACAGCGGCGCACTGAACGAACTCGCGTTCCATCATCACCGGCTGGTGCAAACGCCCAAAAGCTTTCACACATCGCGTCCAGTTGCGCGATTGGACCGCATCATCGTCAGCCACGACGTGAAAGTCACCGCCGCCGACAGTCATATTTCACCGCTGTCCAAACAGGCGTCGGACCATCTGCCCTTATGGGCATCGATCCGCATTGGTTGAATGCCTAATATTTAGGCAGTGATACTCGGCTGATTAAATTTTAGGCATATCAGAAGGTGGCGGCGCGGATATGTGCTGCCCCTATTGCCTATAATCAGCATATTTACGTGCATTTCCCGTTTCTGGCACGGTGTTTGCTTATTGCACTGCACAACCAAAATTGGGGGCGTGCATGAAATATATTATTGCCATTATTAAGCCGCACAAGCTGGATCCGGTGCGCGAAGCGCTCACGGCGCTCGGCGTGTCGGGTATGACCGTGACTGAGGTCAAAGGCTTTGGCCGACAAAAAGGGCAGACCGAAATCTATCGCGGTGCCGAATATGCAACCAACATGGTGCCCAAGGTGAAAATCGAGATCGCATGCGCATCCGATCAGGCCCCTGCCGTGGTCGAGGCCATTCAGCAGGCCGCTGAAACAGGCGCCATTGGTGACGGCAAGATATTTGAATTCGAACTTGCCGGTGCACTGCGCATCCGCACGGGCGACACCAACGAAACCGCGCTTTGACGCGACAATAGCAAGCTAGGGGAACCAGAAAATGTCGAAGACACTCAAGTTTCTAGGCGCGGCGGGGGCGACATTGTTCGCCGCTTTGCCCGCCTTCGCACAGGAGGCAGCCGAAAAAGCTGCTGATGGCGCGGCAGCGGTGGCGGTTGCCGTCGCCGACGGCC
>JBILOZ010000020.1:0-21564 GCA_044374245.1 Sphingorhabdus sp.
GCTCTGGCGGTCAGGTTCTTTAAATCCTGACGGGTGAGGCGCGCCGTTAGCATGGGGTATATTCCCCCGCAAGCCCCAAATATCGGCTTTTTACGAAAACTGGGGTAATGCCTCTATTGTGAAACCCGTCTCTTTGCCCACATAGGGGCGAAACGAATCCTGTGGAATGGAGAATGCAGTGGCGACGATGGGCCTTACCACCGACGAGCAAAAAGCCGTTGAGCAATTCCGTAACGACGTAGTTACGCCGTCGATGGATAAATTGGTGATCCTGGATTTCTGGGCCGAATGGTGCGGCCCATGCAAACAGTTGACGCCAATATTGGAAAAGGTTGCCGCAGAATATGCTGATCGCGGCGTCGTTTTGGCCAAGGTCAATGTCGACGAAAATAAGTTCATCGCGTCCCAGTTTCAGGTGCGCTCGATTCCCACCGTCTATGCCATTTTTCAGGGACAGCCCGTTGCGGACCTGTCGCCAGCCCGCACAGAGTCGCAGTTGAAGCAAATGCTGGACCAGTTGCTTGAAAAATTGCCGATATCGGCAGGGCCGGTTGCGGATGACCCCACAGCGGCGCTGTTGCCGCTGATGGAAGCTGCAGAAGATCTTTTGGCGCATGATGATGCTGAGCAGGCTTATGGGCTGTTTGCAGAGGCGCTGACGATATCGCCCGAGCATCCCGCAGCGTTGTCGGGCATTATCCGGACTATGGCTGCTATTGGCCGTCTGGAGGAGGCGCAGGCGGTTTATGATAGCTTGAGCGACGAACTGCGCGCCGATCTTGCACTGGAAAAGGCGGGATCGATATTGAGCATTGCCGCCGCCGCGGTCCCGCCCGAAGAATTGGCCGGTTTGAAAGCGGCCGTTGATGCAGCGCCCGAAGACCATCAAGCACGGCTTGATCTCGCAAATGCGTTAATGGCGGCTGGTGACCGCGATGGCGCCGCCGAAGCGCTGCTGCATATCATTGCCACCGACCGCGAATGGAATGAAGGCGCGGCAAAGGCGCGGCTTTTGGAAATATTTGCCGTCATCGGTCTTGAAGACCCATGGGTGTCGGCAACACGCCGTAAATTGTCTGCGATCTTGTTCGGATGACCACGCGCCGTATCTCGATTTTCCCACTTACTGGGGCCATTATTTTTCCGGGCATGCAATTGCCCCTGCATATTTTTGAACCACGCTACCGTGACCTTGTCGGCGATTCGCTGGCGCGTGACCGCAAAATCGGCATGATCCAACCAAAGGGACAGGGCACCAACCCGCCGCTGTTCACTGTCGGCTGTCTTGCACGCATCCATGATGTGGAGGCGCTCGACGATGGCAGGTACAATATCATTCTGGAAGGCGTGCAACGCTTTTCGATCGTGAATGAGCTGAATGTCACCACCAGCTTTCGGCAGGTCGAAGCCGAGCTGTGGGAAGAAGACGAAATTGGCGATGCCTTATCGCTGGCGGAACGCGCCTCACTCGAAATCGAATCGCGCCGCTTTGCCGAAGCGCAGGGCTATAGTGTCGATTGGAGTGCGGTGTCGCAGTTGGATGATTATTCGTTGGTCAACGCCATCGCCCAAATCGCGCCATTTGACTATGCCGCAAAACAGGCGTTGCTGGAGGCACGAGGCTTGTCAGACCGCGCAGATACGATCGTTCAACTGATGCAGTTTTTCGGACGGCATGACGGATCGGACGACCGGGTAACGCTTCAATAATCAGCCAGCGAAGCTTGCGCGCAATCCATCAATAACAAACTGTGCCGCAAGCGCGCCGAGGAGCACGCCAAGAAGACGTGTGATGACAGCCTCTGCATTTGCGCCCAGCACCCGCATGATCGGACCAGCAGCCAAAAGCGCGAGCAAGGTGAGCACCAGAACCGTGGCAAGCGCGCCAAGGACCACGCCTGCGCGATCAACGCCGCTATTTTGCGACATCAACAGCATGACCGATGCGATAGATCCGGGCCCCGCAATCATCGGCATGGCCATGGGAAAGACCGAGACGTCTTCGATTTCGGGGGTATCGAGGATTTTCTGCGCGCGTTCTTCCCGGCGTTCCGTGCGCTTTTCAAAAACCATGTCGATGGCGATGAGGAACAGCATGATGCCGCCTGCAATTCGGAAGCTGTTCAATTCAATGTGCAATGCCGAGAGCAACTGTTCGCCGAACAACGCAAACACCAACAATATGCCCGACGCGACGATGACCGCACGAAACGCCATATTGCGGCGCTGCGCGGCATTTGCGCCTTTGGTCAGGCTCGCATAAATTGGCGCGCATCCCGGAGGATCGATCACCACGAAAAATGTGATGAAGGCCGAGAGGAACAGGTCCATCATAACTCAGCAGCAACCTGATCGGTAATCACGGTCTCCGTCGCTTCACCGTTCCACAATTTGATTTCAATGGTGCGCGCGCCATTTGGGTGCACGATCCAACTATAGCTTAGTGACTGATCCCGCGCAGAACCGATCTTCATTTTCGCGCCCTCGGGCGGTGCCAGCGGCATTGCGGGCGCACGGCCCTTGCAGCTCGCAACCTTGGTCTCAATCATTTCCTTCGGCATGCGCGGCGCGGTCAGGGCGTCGCCATGGTCCAGAACCCATTTCCATTCGCCATCACCGCGATTGTTCGTTTCGACAAATTCCCACACGGTGGTGAAATAGCCAGTCGAGCCATCGGGCCGTTGCCATGCACCCGTCGTGACGCCGGTTTTGCCGTCGCAGGACATAAATGCCTTATGCGGTTGCCACTTCACCGATGCTGCTGGATCAGCCTTGCCCTTTAACCATTCGGACGCGGCCACAGGTTGCGGCACAAACATCACCGCATCCTTCGCAGCCGTTTTGCGAAATGCCGTCCATTGGCCCTTTTGTTGGGCAAGCTGGTTAAACCCAATGTCCGCCGCGATGATCGCACTTGGATTGGCAATCTTGGGTTGGAACGTACGAAACTCTGGACGCGGGCTAGAGGCGCAACCCGTCAACGCCGCAACAAGTATCAGGGCGAAAACGGGTTTCATGACGTCATATACCTTCCGGCACTGTGATCCCTGCACGACGATGCGCGGCGACCAGAGTGTTGCGCAACAAGCACGCAATCGTCATGGGTCCCACGCCGCCTGGCACGGGGGTGATCGCGCCAGCATGACGGAGGGCATCGTCAAAGGCAACGTCGCCGACCAGCCGGCCCTTGCTTTGCCCATCAGCGGGCGCAAGGCGGTTGATACCGACATCGATGACCACTGCGCCCGGTTTCAACCAGTCGCCGGTTACCATTTCAGCGCGGCCGACGGCTGCGACAACAATATCTGCGCGCCGCACCACATCGGGCAAATCCTGCGTGCGGCTGTGCGCGATGGTGACGGTGCAATTTTCCGCGAGCAACAACTGCGCCATTGGTTTGCCAACAATGTTGGAACGTCCAATCACGACAGCATTCTTACCGGACAAATCGCCCATATGGTCTTTTAAGAGCATCAGACAGCCGAGCGGCGTGCAGGGTACAAAAGCATCCTCACCCACCGCAAGGCGCCCTGCGTTTACCACATGGAATCCGTCGACATCCTTCGCAGGATCAATTGCGGCAATGACCGCCTTGTCATCCATATGCGCTGGCAAGGGCAGCTGCACCAGGATGCCATCAACAGCCGGATCGGCATTGAGTGTTTCGACCAATGCGATCAATTCATCCTGCGAAACAGAAGCGGACAACTTATGTTCAAAGCTGTTCATGCCCGCTTCGACAGTCGCCTTTTTCTTGGATCCGACATAGACTTGGCTCGCGGGATCTTCGCCCACCAGCACAACCGCCAAACCGGGGCTTCTGCCTGTTTTGGTTACAAAAGCAGGAACTAAAGCTGCGATCCGTTGGCGCAAATTGGCTGCAAATGCTTTACCATCAATGATCATAGCCGTGCTCACATGCCCGCCATTGAGATATCACTGGCAAGGCCCATCAGAAGCATCTGCAGAATGCGTAGCCCGATCAGCAACACCATTGGCGAAAAATCAATCATGCCGGTGTCGGGCAGGATTTTGCGGATAGGCCTCAAAAACGGGTCAAGAATGACATTGAGCGCTTGCCAGATGGACGAGACGATATTGTTCGAAAGGCTCACGACGTTGAACGCGATGAGCAGGCTCAAAATGAACTGAACGATGACCACCGTCGACAGGATCGACATCAGATAGCCAATAATGGAAATGAGCGCGAGAAGCATGAAATTCTCCGGATAAGTCTGGCCTGAGCGATTAGCCGAGCCAAGGCGCTGTATCAACACCCTAAAACAGCAATGGCCTATATCACTTATGAATAAGCGTGCCTGCACCCTTCACAGTGAACATTTCGATCAACATCGCGTGACTCGTGCGCCCGTCGAGTATGACCGCCGCATCAACGCCCGATTCCACTGCATCAACGCAGGTCTGGATTTTGGGAATCATGCCGCCACTAATCGTCCCGTCGCTTTGCAGCTTGGCAATCGCCGCAGGGTCCAGATCGGTCAGCAGCTGGCCCGATTTGTCGAGCACGCCTGCAACATCGGTCAAAAGGAACAGCCGCGATGCGCCAAGCGCACTCGCCACTGCGCCCGCCATGGTGTCGGCGTTAATGTTGTACGTATGCCCGTCTGCGCCAACGCCAATGGGCGCGATAACCGGAATCATGCCCGCGGCGCTGATCGTATCAATGACGCTGCGGTCGACCGTTGTCGGTTCGCCGACAAACCCCAAATCGATATTGCGTTCGATATGGCTGTCCGGGTCTTTCTGCGTCCGCTGAACCTTCGTTGCGGTGACAAAGCCGCCGTCTTTGCCAGATATGCCAAGCGCCTTACCACCAGCAGCGTTTATCCAGCCGACCAGTTCCTTATTGATGGCACCCGAAAGCACCATTTCAGCGATCTTCGCCGTTTCCGCATCGGTGACGCGCAAACCATCGACAAACTGGCTTTCCACGCCCAGTTTTTTGAGCATGGCACCGATTTGCGGGCCACCACCATGAACGACGACTGGATTGATACCGACAGCTTTTAAAAGCACAACATCGTCTGCGAAATCGCGCGCCAGACCAGCATCGCCCATTGCATGGCCGCCATATTTTACGACAAATGTCTTGCCCGCGTAACGCTGCAAATAAGGCAGAGCCTCGGTAAGCGTTTCTGCTTTGGCTAGGTTGGCGGGGTTAATGGTCATGCTGCACCTTCAGCATCGAGCTCGCGGCCGATACGAACGACCAGAGCAATGACCAGCGGCACCATGACCGCCGACAGGACAATCTTGGCAACCATCTGCCCGACCATCAGATCAGCGATAGGACGCACGCCATAGAAGGACACGGTGATGAAGATCAGCGTGTCGACAATCTGCGACAAGGCAGCGGCGACAAAACCACGAACCGCAAGAAACTTGCCCGACGTGCCTTTCAGCCGCGCAAACAACCAGACGTTTAACGAAACCGATACGCCATAAGCGAGTATGCCTGCTGCCATCATTCGCCCGCTTTGGCCGACGATGACCGGAAAGGCTTCTTTCGCTGGTTCATACATGCCGGGATCAGTTGGGAGTTGCAGGACAAAATAGGAAAGACCAATCGCAATGAATAAGGGCACAAAACCATAACGCACCAAACGGTCAGCGATGGCGCGCCCATGCATTTCGGCAATGGCGCTGGAGACCGCGATCAGCGTCAGAAACGGAAAAATACCCGCCTCAACGGCAAGCGGCCCAATCGCAACCTGCTTTGCGCCCAAAAATCCGCCCAAGGGGACCATGCCACCATAGAAGATGGCAAAAACAAACAAAGAGCGTGGAATGGCGCTTAATGATACGCCCGATGTAGTCTGATCAGTCATGCAAAACTGACTAGCGTCTAATTTTATTGGCGCAAGGCCAACGATGGCGCTAGGTGTCACAGCAGTATATCAGGGGTCGGGAATTTATGCATATTTTATTGAGCCTTGCAGGCATGATCGTCATTCTCGCGATCGCCACTTTGCTCTCGTCCAACCGCCGCGCCATCAAGTTCCGCGTGGTTGGTGCAGCATTTGCATTGCAAGCAAGCATCGCTGCCCTCGTTCTTTATACCTCATGGGGTAAGGTCGCGCTCAATGCCGCGTCTACCGGCGTTTCGAACCTGCTTGGCTATTCGGCGAAGGGCACGCAGTTCATTTTTGGCCCACTCGCCTCGCCCGAAATCGGCGGCAACAGCTTTGCGATTGCCGCGCTTCCCGTCATCATCTTCTTCGCGTCGCTGATCTCGATCCTCTATTATTTGGGCATCATGCAATATGTCATCCGCTGGATCGGTGGTGGTTTGCAAAAGATTACCGGCATTTCAAAAGTCGAAAGCCTTTGTGCGGCCGCCAATATTTTCGTGGGCCAGTCGGAATCGCCATTGGTCATCCGCCCCTATCTTGCCAATTTGAAACCCGAACAGCTTTTCTGCGTCATGACCGTTGGCATGGCGGGCGTCGCCGGCACCATATTGGCCGCTTACGCATCCATGGGCATCCGCATTGATTATCTGCTCGCAGCAGCATTCATGTCCGCACCGGGCGGCATTTTGATGGCGAAGCTAATGATGCCCGACGTGCCTGCGGTGGTGCTTGCCGAAGGTGATCCTGCGCTCGCGAACCCGCATCCTGATGATGAACCCGTCATGGTCCATGATGATGGCGAAGAAAAACCCGCCAACATCATCATGGCCGCGGCGCAAGGTGCACAAACCGGCGTTAAGCTGGCGGTAGCGGTCGGTGCGATGGTCCTTGCTTTCGTTGCCTTGGTCGCGCTGGCCAACGGCATATTGGGCGGCATAGGCGGCTGGTTTGGTCAGCCGGACCTGAGTTTCCAGCAAATTGTTGGCTATGCCTTTGCCCCCATAATGTTCCTTTTGGGCGTGCCGTGGAATGAAGCGATTCAGGCCGGCGGCTTGTTCGGTACCAAAATCGTTCTGAACGAATTTGTCGCCTTCATTGATTTGGGCGCACTGAAAGAACTTTCCGTACCAACGGTCGGCATCGTCACATTCGCCTTGTGCGGATTTGCCAATTTCAGCTCGATTGCTATTCAAATGGCCGTGACGGGAAGCCTTGCGCCAAACCAGCGGCCCATGATTGCGAAGCTGGGCTTGAAAGCACTGGCTGCCGGGTCGCTATCGAACCTGATGAGCGCGGCGCTGGCTGGTTTATTCCTGTCTTTGGGCTAATTAATTTTCGCCAGCCGCCCGCTTTAATTCATAGAGCAGGTCAAGCGCAGCCCGCGGGCTAAGCGCGTCGATATCAAGGCCAGTCAGCTTTTCACGCAAGGCATCGACCTTGGCCTCGGCGGCGTCGAGCGCGGCGCTGAACAATGGCAGGTCCCCCAGACCCGCGGCCAAGCCACCTGTTTCGGCGCGCCCTTTTTCGAGTTTCTCCAGCACGGTCTTTGCCCGCGACACGACTTGCGGCGGAAGACCGGCAAGCTTTGCCACCGCGATACCGTAACTGCGGTCGGCGGGGCCATCGCCAAGCTCGTGGAGCAAAACGAGGTCGCCCTTATACTCCTTTGCGCGGACATGGTGCAGCGACAGCGCGTCAAGGCTGTCCGACAACCGGGTCAGTTCGTGATAATGCGTTGCGAAGAGGCAGCGGCAGCGATTGGTTTCGTGAATGCCCTCGACAACCGCCCATGCAATGGCAAGGCCGTCATAGGTCGATGTGCCGCGCCCAACCTCGTCCAAAATCACAAAGCTGCGTTCGGTTGCCTGCGCAAGAATGGCCGCCGTTTCGACCATTTCGACCATGAAGGTCGACCGCCCGCGCGCCAGATTATCCGATGCGCCGACGCGACTGAAAAGGCGGTCAACAAGGCCAAGCTTTGCCGATGTCGCGGGGACATAGCTGCCCGCCTGTGCCAGCAAAACGATCAACGCATTCTGCCGCAGGAAGGTCGATTTACCGCCCATATTGGGACCGCTGACCAGCCACAGCCGCTTATCGGGCGACAGCTTGCAATCATTGGCAATGAACCGGTCGCCCGATTTCGCCAGCGCGCTTTCAACCACCGGATGTCGGCCGCCTTCGATTTCAAGGCATGGGTGGCTGACAAAAGATGGGCGGCACCAATTGCCCTCTGCAGCGCGTTCCGCAAGCGCCGCCGATACATCAATCCGCGCCAAGGCGTCGGCGCTGGCGGCGATTGCATCCCGCCGCGTGAGCACAATCGCGGTCAGTTCCTCTAAATGCGCGGCTTCAGCAGCCAAGGCATGTCCACTGGCCTGTGTGATGCGCATGGCCTCTTCATGAAGCTCAGGCGAATTGAAACGGACCGCGCCAGCCATCGTTTGCCGGTGCGCAAAGCCTGACCCGGCGGCCATGAGCGCATCGCCATGCTTGGCAGGCACTTCGACAAAATATCCAAGAACAGCATTGTGCCGGATCTTCAGCGCAGCAACGCCGGTCGAATAGCGATAGCGCGCCTCCAATTGGGCAATCGCTTGCCGCCCGTCACGGCCAGCCGAACGCAGCACGTCCAACGCCGCATCATAGCCTTCGGCGATATAGCCGCCCTGCGCAGTATCGGTGGGCGGGCAGGTAACAAGCGCACGGCTGAGGATGTCGACCATATGGCCGTGACCATCCAACATCGGCAGCAATTGGTCGAGCAATTGGGGGGGGTCGGCCATGGCGCCCAATCGTTCCCGCAGATGGCGCGCCGCATCCAACCCATCGCGAATTTGTCCCAAATCACGTGGACTGCCGCGTCCGGCAACGACACGTCCCAACGCACGGGCAATATCGGGCAATTGTCGCAAAGCGGACCGGACGGCATCGCGGGTCAACGGCGCGTCATGGAACCACTGCACCAGCGACAAGCGCGCTTCGATGATGTTTTGGTCCATCAGCGGCGCAGATAGGTCCGACGCAAGCTGGCGTGCGCCGGCACCCGTTATCGTGCGGTCAACCTCGGCCAGTAATGACCCGGCACGCGCGCCTTTGTTCGCTGCGCTGATTTCCAGGCTATCGCGCGTTGCTTGGTCAATCAGCAAATGGGCATGCACTTCACGCCGGACAGGCAGTTTGAGGAAGGGCATGTTGCCCTGCCCGACATGCGCCAGATAGGCGATGAGCCCGCCAGCCGCAGCCTGCTCAGCACGCGTCACCGCACCGATGGCGTCCAAGGTCGAAAGGGCAAAATGCTGCTTCAGCAAATCGCCGCCGACGATGCTTTCAAAGTCAGCGCGCGGGCGAATGATTGCGCCCGTAAGTTGTTGCGCCAAACCATCCGGAACGACCAGTTCGCTAGCGGAAAGGCGTGCAAGCTCCGCTTCAAGTGCGCTCGCCGCAACGGTCACGAGTTCGAAATAGCCTGTCGAGATATCTGCTGCCGCCAGACCATATTCGTCACCCACCGGCGCGACCGCGACGAGCATGTTCGAAGCCCAGCTATCCAACAAGCTGTCCTCTGTCAGCGTACCGGCCGTCACAAACCGGACGATGTCGCGCGCCACCAATGTCTTCGAACCGCCGCGCGCTTTGGCATCTTCGGGGCTTTCGGTTTGCTCGGCAATCGCGACGCGATGTCCCGCCTTGATCAACCGCGCAAGATAGCCTTCGGCTGCATGCACAGGCACACCGCACATCGGAATCGGCCTGCCATCATGTTCGCCGCGCGATGTGAGCGCGATATCCAACGTTGCAGCGGCCGCGCGCGCATCGTCAAAGAATAGCTCAAAAAAGTCGCCCATGCGGTAGAACAACAGGCAATCCTCGGCCTTCGCCTTCAGCGCGAGATACTGCACCATCATTGGTGTCGGTCCCGATGTTGCTTTCATTGTCCCCGTCATGGGCAACGCGATAGCGGAGCCGTTCCTGCGGGGCAATGCTTGCCCTAGCGGCACCACCACGTTAGGGCAGTTTAAATTATAAAATAGGGTCAAAGCCAAAAATGAACGATAGCGACGTCCAGATTACAGCTCAGGAAGCATTGGATTTCCATTCCCAGGGCCGCCCGGGAAAAATCGAAATCGTGGCAACCAAGCCAATGGCGACGCAACGTGATTTGTCGCTCGCATATTCACCGGGTGTCGCGGTGCCGGTGCAGGCCATTTATGACGACCCGGCAACGGCCTATGATTATACTGCGAAGGGTAATCTCGTCGCCGTTATCTCAAATGGTACAGCGATTCTTGGCATGGGCAATTTGGGTGCATTGGCATCCAAGCCGGTGATGGAAGGCAAGGCGGTGCTGTTCAAACGCTTCGCCGACGTCGACTCGATCGATATCGAGGTGAAGACCGAAGATGCGCAGCGTTTCATTGATGCGGTCGAACTTCTTGAACCGACATTTGGTGGCATCAATCTGGAAGATATCGCCGCGCCTGATTGCTTCATCATTGAACAGACGCTGAAAGAACGGATGAACATTCCGGTTTTTCATGATGACCAGCACGGCACCGCCATCATCGCGGCGGCAGGATTGATCAATGCGTGCGAGCTTACGGGCCGTTCGCTGAAAGACATAAAGATTGTCTGCAATGGCGCAGGCGCAGCGGCGATTGCCTGCACCGAGCTGATCAAAGCCATGGGCGTACCGCACGACAATGTCATTATGTGCGACCGTTCCGGCGTGATTTATCAGGGCCGTACAGAAGGCATGGACCAGTGGAAATCGGCGCATGCGGCAAAAACAACCGCGCGCAATCTGGCGGAAGCCATCGCCGGCGCAGATGTGTTCCTTGGCCTTTCCGCCGCCAATGCGTTGAGCGCCGATATGGTGAAGTCGATGGCGCCTGAGCCAATCATCTTCGCGATGGCGAACCCCGATCCCGAAATCTCGCCACCTGTGGCGCGCGCGGCGCGGCCCGATGCGATCATTGCAACGGGACGTTCGGATTTTCCAAATCAGGTCAACAATGTCTTGTGCTTTCCATTCCTGTTCCGCGGGGCCCTAGATGTGCGTGCGACGACGATCAACGAACCCATGAAGATTGCGGCATCGCATGCCTTGGCACAATTGGCGCGTGAAACCGTGCCCGAAGAAGTGGCGGCTGCCTATGGCGGCATGATGCACAAATTCGGGCGTGATTATATCATCCCGTCGCCGTTCGATCCGCGCCTCATGGAAATCGTCGCCTCGGCCGTTGCAAAAGCAGCGATGGATTCGGGCGTCGCGCAAAAGCCGATTGCCGATATGAACGCCTACCGCGCGAGCCTGCGCGCGCGTCAAAATCCAACGACATCCGTTCTGACGCAAGTTTATGCAGCCGCAAGGGCAAAGCCAAAGCGCGTCATTTTTGCCGAAGCTGAAGAAGATGTCGTGTTGCGCGCTGCCGTTCAGTTCAAACAAGATGGCTATGGCGTACCCGTGCTGGTCGGACGCGATGCGCGCGTTACCGAAAAACTGATCGGGCTCGGCGCCAATCCGGACGAGTATGAAATCCATAACAGCGCGCAAAGTCCACTGGTCGAGAAAATGGTCGACCGGCTGTACGGCCGCCTGCAGCGTCGCGGTTATCTGCGCCGCGATATTCAGCGGATGGTCAACCGCGACCGCAACATCTTTGGCGCACTGCTGCTGCAGATGGACCAAGCCGACGCGATGATCACGGGTGTCACGCGTACCTTTGGACAAACCCTGCGCGAGTTGCGCCGTGTGCTCGATGCCAAGAAGGATGCGACACCGTTCGGCATTCACGTCATGGTCGGAAAAACACATACCGTGTTTATCGCCGACACCACGGTCAATGAACGCCCGACAGCTGAAGAACTTGCCCATATTGCGGAGAAAACCGCCGGCGTTGCCCGCCGCATGGGCCATGTCCCGCGCGTGGCGTTCCTGTCATTCTCAACCTTCGGCAACCCGGCTGGAAACTGGCTTAATAATATCCGCGATGCTGTCGCCATATTGGATGCCCGCCACCCCGACTTCGAATATGAAGGCGACATGCCGCCGGATGTTGCGCTCAACCCAGCGTTGATGAAAAACTATCCGTTCTGCCGTTTGTCCGGGCCGGCCAACGTCCTTGTCATGCCCGGTCTGCAATCGGCGAACCTGTCGGCAAAACTATTGCGCGAATTGGGCGGCGACCAAGTCATCGGACCGATGCTGCTGGGTATCGAGCGTCAGGTGCAGGTCGCTACCATGGCATCAAGCGCCGGCGACCTGGTGACCTTGGCGGTACTTGCTGCGGCAGGTGTCACCGAATAAGCGGCAGGAAAGCGGGGGCGATTGTCCCCGCCTTTTCGATATCGTGATGTTGCGTCAGAATCAGTTCGGGCTGTTCGGCGTTGAGCCTTGACCACTGCCTGCGCCGACCGAACCGATATTGCCGAAGATTTCTTCAAAGAAGCTCTTGTTGCGGCCAAGCGTCGGCGTTTTTTCGCCTTCAGGGCTGATTTTCGAAATAAGTTCTTTGCCCGTTTGCGCAACCGATGCGACATTTCCGGCCGCGTCAAACCGGACCTTCAGCACATATTGGGTGTCTGCCTTTGGCTGCGAGAACGCCAGCTGCTTTGCGTCGCGTGAATAATAATACCAGTCGTTTTGATCGAACTGACCCACAAATGTCGGGCGGCCAAGCGATGCCTGAACCGATTCCCTGTTGTCTACACCGGGTTGGATAGAGTTCAGCAACGTTTGGTCGCCAATATAGCCCTGATGCGAGCGAAGGCGGGTACAGCCAGACGCCAATGTCATAGCGGCCAATAATGCTGCAAAACCTGCAATTTGCGTCGCGCGCATAAACTTCTCCGCTAATCCACTAAAGTTGGGCCTTTGCCATTGCATCCTTAAGGCGCAATATCAATATGCAATCCCAGATGAATGCCCGATGAGTAAGGATGAAAACGCGTCAAAATGACATTATTGAAAAGACTTTTCGGGAAAGGGGAACCCGACCCCAAGCTTAAGCTGATTCCATTGTACAACCAGATCGTGGCGAAAGCACGTGAGCCGCATTGGTATATCGAAGGCCAGGTTCCGGACAGCATTGACGGACGCTTCGATATGGTTGCCTCTATATTGTCACTGGTTCTGCTGCGGCTTGAGGACAGCGGTGATTACGCACTCGACATGGCGCGCCTTACCGAAGTGTTTGTCGACGATATGGATGGGCAGCTGCGTGAGGTTGGCATCGGCGATATGATCGTTGGCAAACATATTGGCCAGATTATGAGTGCCGTCGGCGGCCGCCTCGGTGCGCTGCGTTCGGCTTTGTCCGATACGGCGGAGCTTGATGAAGCCATTGTGCGCAACATTTACAGAGGCGTTGCCCCTGAAGCTGGCGCGCTTGCCCACACTCGCCAAGCTTTGTTGGATGTCGAACGTGCATTGGGGGCGCAATTGCCCGATATGATCGTTGAAGGTGAAGCAAAGTGGTGACCGCCAACGAGTTTAGCCATGTTGTCAAAATCTCCGAAGTGGGAAACCACAGCCGCAACCTTCGGCTTTCGGCGGATGAGGCAGCGCGCCACGCCCTGTTGGCGCGGTTTGATCTGGCGGCTTTAGACAATCTTGAGGCTGAAATTTCGTTGAAGCATGAAGCGGACGCCGTGATTGCAACTGGACGCTTTACGGCCAGCCTCGCGCAATTTTGCATCGCAACGCATGATCCCGTTCCTGCGAAATTGGACGAGGCCATCCATATCCAGTTTATTGCCGAACCCACATCAAATGGCGAAGTGGAACTAGAGCTCGCACCCGAAGATTGCGACACGATGTTCCATGATGGCCAGACCATTGATTTGGGTGAGGCGGTTGCGCAATCAATGGGTCTCGCGCTCAATCCCTATCCGCGCAGCCCTGAGGCAGAGAAAATTTTGCGGGCTGCCGGTGTCAAAAGCGAAGAGGACGTCGCTCCAGTGGGCGCGCTCGCTGGGCTGAAGGACTTGTTGGCGAAAAAATGATTGGGCAGCGCCATGTTTGATGTGGCGCTTCGCCGACTGGTCGACCCGGCGCTGTTCCGCGTCGCGCGCGTGCTGGCAGCCGCGCGGTTTTCGGCCAATGCGCTGACGATCACCGGTGCTGCCATCGGGCTGGGCGCCGCATTTTTCATCACGCAGGCGCATTATTCGGCTGCATTATTGTGCATCGTCCTGAACCGCCTTTTTGACGGCCTTGACGGCGCGATTGCCCGGATCAACGGGCCGACGGACTTTGGCGGATATTTGGATTCGCTATGCGACTTTCTGTTCTACGTGTCTGTCCCGGTCGCGTTCGGCATAATAAGCGCGGACAATCAAATGCCTGCGCTTTTGCTGGTGGCGAGCTTCACCATGACAGCAGTCAGCTTTCTGGGATATGCGGCAATCGCTGCACGGCGCAACGATGATGACGGTGCGCATGGCCCCAAAGCATTTATCTATTCCACCGGATTGATGGAGGGCGGGGAAACCATCGCGTTCTTTTTGCTGTTCTGCCTGTTCCCGGCATTTTTCCCGACATTGGCGCTGATATTTGCCGCTTTGTGTATACTGACCGTTGCCCAGCGCGTTGCGTTCGCGGCAAAAAGCTTCAGCTAACCACGCTGCCACCGGAACCAACGTTCCGCCCATTTCAGCAATGCTTCGGGCTTGCGCGCCAACCCAAACTGACCCGCAGCATATTTGTTGGCCTCAGCCCATGTGGGGTAGGGGTGAATGGTCTGCAGGATTTTGCGCAGCCCCATTTTATGCTTCATCGCGAAGGTGACTTCGGCGAGAATTTCGCCTGCATTCTGCCCAATGATCGTTGCGCCCAAAATGCGGTCACTGCCTTTGGCGGTCAGAATTTTGACAAAGCCATGCGCTTCGCTTTCGGCAATTGCCCGGTCGAGATCATCAAGATCGTAGCGCGTGACATCGAACGACAGGCCTTGCGCGCGCGCCTCCGCTTCGGTCAAGCCGACCGTCGCAAGCTCGGGTTCGGTATAGGTGACACGCGGCAGAACGCGGTAATCGGTGCGGTATTTTTTGAACGGCCGCGCCAGTGCATTCACGCTCGCATACCATGCCTCATGACTGCCGCCGTGCGTCAGCTGCTGGCGTCCGGCAACGTCGCCTGCACAATATATATGCGGCATGTTCGTACGCAGAAAATCGTCATTCTCAAGCTGGCCACCCACAACCAACCCCAATTCTTCAAGACCAAAGCCGGACACCCGCGGCTTGCGGCCGACGGCGATGATGATGTCATCATACGCTATCGATTTTTCACCCTGGGGTCCTGCAAAGACCAGAGTTTTTCCCGCTTCAAAACGCACGGCACGGTGGGCCGTGTGAACGCTCACGCCCTCCGCCTGCAATCGCGCAGTCACCAATGCAGCGGCATCGGCATCCTCTTTCAGTAGCAACCGATCCGCCATTTCGACGATCGTCACTTTTGACCCCAAACGCTGGAATGCCTGCGCCAGTTCGCAGCCAATGGGACCGCCACCCAAAATCACCAGACGGTTGGGCGCATTTGGCCGGTCGGCCATCGCATCCCACAAAGTCTCGCTGGTCAGATAGCCGCTATCCTCCACGCCCGGCAGCGGCGGGATGAATGGCGCTGCGCCCGTGGCGATGATGAAGGATTTGGCGGTTAACTGGCGTGCGCCATCAATTTCGATAGTCCACGGATCAACGAAGCGCGCATAGCCCTTCACGCAATCGACGCCGAGACCCGTGAAGCGTTCAACGCTATCATGCGGTTCAATCGCGGTAATGACATCGCGGACGCGGCGCATGACTGCGGGGAGGTCGATGACTGGCGCGCCGCTCTGAATACCAAAGCGGGCCGAGTCCGCAACCTGATGCGCAACCTTTGCGCTTTTGATCAGCGCCTTGGACGGGACGCATCCGGTGTTCAGGCAATCGCCCCCCATGTCATGCGCTTCGACCAAGGTCACTTTCGCTTTGACCATTGACGCGATGTAGGCCGACACCAAACCCGCCGATCCGGCACCAATGACTATGAGGTTGCGGTCAAACCGCTTCGGCTTTTGCCACTGTTTAGCCACGGCCGCGCTTTACCACCGCTACAATGCCCTTTGCCGCCCACGGGAACAGCGCCAGCGCCACAAATGAAGCAATAAGTGTTGGCGACAACAATCCGGCGGTGCTTTCTATGCGGCTGATCTGGGTGCCTGCATTCACGAACACGATTGTCGCGGGCAACATGCCGATCTGGCTGACCCAAAAGAATGTGCCGGTTTTAATCCGCGTCAGACCCATCAGCAGATTGATGACGAAGAACGGAAATACCGGAATCAACCGCAGCGTGAACAAATAAAATGCGCCGTCTTTTTCAAGTCCGTCATCCACCGCGCGCAACCGTTCACCGAATTTGCCCTGCACCCAATCGCGCAGCAAATAACGTGAACTGAGAAACGCCAATGTTGCGCCCATGGTCGATGCAAAGGATACAATCAGCGTGCCAAGGACAACGCCAAACAAGGCACCGGCGACCAAGCTCATGATTGCAGCGCCCGGAATCGATAATCCCGTCACCGCGACATAGAGGAGGAAAAACCCGGCGATATACAAAGCCGGATTTGCATCCTTTGCCGCGACAATTTCTGCCTGACTGGCTTTGAAACTCTCGAGGCTTAAATATTGGCCCAAATCAAAAGCAAAATAGGCCGCAATCGCGCCAATCAGGACAAGAACCAAAACTGCTTTTTTCATTTTGGCCCCTGTTCAATCTGTTACTGCTATTGGCCGCTGGCTAGCGATCAAAACGGTACGTCGTCGTCGAGATCATTGTCGAAATCACCGCCGCCAAAGCCCGAAGAGCTTCCGCCGCTGCCGCCACCGGCGCCCCAATTGTTGCCACCGGACGATCCGCCCGAGGAGCCACCGCCAGATGCGCCGCCGTTCCAGCCATCGCCTCCGCCTGATCCGCCCTTTGGACCATCCAGCATGACCAGCTTGCCATCAAAGCCGGCAACCGACACTTCGGTTGTGTAACGGTCGTTACCCGAAGCATCCTGCCATTTGCGGGTGCGCAATTGGCCTTCGATATAAACCTTGCTGCCTTTTTTCAGGAAACGTTCGGCCACGCCGACAAGGCCGTCGGAGTTCAACACGACGCTATGCCATTCGGTGCGTTCTTTTTTCTCGCCCGTGGTGCGGTCTTTCCAGTCTTCCGACGTCGCAATCCGCAGGTTGCAAATGCGCCCACCATTCTGGAAGGATTTGACTTCGGGATCCGCACCCAAATTGCCCACGATGATAACTTTATTGACGCTTCCCGCCATGTTCCTGCCCTCTAATCAAATGATCTTGTGAACTTGCTATAAGCCGAAGGACCGCGCTGTCCAATATGTTATGCCAGCGGCGGCATATGCCAGCGCAAAAAGATAGGTGACCATGAAGATCGGCCATTCCCATCCATTGGTTTCACGGCGCGTAACGGCAATGGTGGAAATGCACTGCGGCGCAAAGACGAACCATGCCAAAAACGCCAGGGCGGTCGCAAGTGACCAGTCCGCCGCTAGCTTGGGGCCAAGACTAGACGCGGCCGCGTCTTCATCCGCTGCATCAATGGCATAAACTGTCGCCAAGGCAGAGACGGCCACCTCGCGCGCAGCCATCGCCGGAATGAGCGCGAGTGCAATATCATGATTAAAGCCAATCGGCCGGACAATCGGTTCAATCCCGTCGGCAATGCGGCCAGCGACCGAATATTCAACTTGCGAAATGCCGCTACCCACAGGCGCTTTGGGAAAGCTTAAAAGCGCCCACAATATGATGGTCGCAGCAAAAATAATGGTGCCCGCGCGGCGGAGAAACACCCACGCCCGCTGCCACAGGTTCAGCGCAATATCACGCAAGCGCGGCCATTGATAACGTGGCATTTCGATGAGGAAGCTGCTCGTCCGGCTTTGCGTAACAAAGCGCTGGATGACGGACGCGGCCAGCATCGCGCCCAATATGCCTGCGATATACAGGCCAAAGAGAACAAGACCCTGCAACCCGATGCCCGGCCCAACAGTATTTGAAGGAATGAACGCTCCAATGATGACGGTATAAACGGGTAGCCGCGCCGAGCAGGTCATTAGCGGCGCGATCAATATGGTAGCCAGCCTTTCCTTCTGATCCATGATCGTGCGCGTTGCCATGATGCCGGGAATGGCGCAGGCGAAGGACGATAAAAGCGGAATGAAGCTGTGCCCCGAAAGGCCAACCGCCGCCATCACCCGGTCCATAACGAACGCAGCGCGCGTCATATAACCCGATGCCTCAAGCAGCAAAATGAACAGGAACAGGATCAAAATCTGCGGAAGGAAGACGATCACCGATCCGACGCCCGCAATGACGCCATCGGTCAAGAATGACCGGAATAATCCATCGGGCAATGCGCCCGTAATCGCTTCGCTTAACAGGGCAAAGCCGCTTTCAATCCAGCCAATCGGTGCCTCAGACCAGCCGTACACCGCCTGAAACATGAGGAACAACAAAGCGAGCAGAATGACGACGCCGCCGACCGGGTGCAGCAATACGGAATCGAGCCTGCGCGTCCACTGGCGGCCAGCGGTTTCGCTCACGATCACGGAACGCGCAATGTCGCGTGCCTGCTGATTCTTCGCGCCGAACGATACCGCAACTGGCTCAACCGAAGGCCGCGGCGTTTTGAGTGTGCGTTCAAGCTCCGCCATCAACGGCGCCAGACCACGACGGCGTACCGCCACCGTTTCAATAACGGGAACGCCCAATGCGCGGGCGAGCTTTTCTGCATCCAGTTGCAAACCATCGCGCTCGGCAAGATCGACCATGTTCAGCGCAACGACCGTCGGCAGGCCCTGCGCAATCAGCTCGAGCGCGAAGCGCAGATGGTTATCGAGGTTGCCGGCATCCAGCACGATCACAAGTGCGTCAGGGCGGCGATGGCCCTCCAGATTTCCCAACACGACATCGCGGGTGACGGCTTCATCAAGGCTATCGGGATCGAGGCTATAGGCGCCGGGCAGGTCGATCATTTCAACGGGTTGGCCGTCGTCAAACGTCGCCCGCCCCGATTTGCGCTCAACCGTTACGCCGGGATAATTTGCAATCTTCTGCCGCGCACCGGTCAGCGCATTGAACAGCGCACTTTTGCCGGCATTGGGGTTTCCGACAAGGGCAACGAGCGGTGGCATTTGCGTCATGGCTTAAGCTCGCAATCGATGGCCGCTGCAACATTGCTGCGCAAAGCCACGGTCATTCGGCCAACACGCACGGCAAGCGGGTCACGCCACATCAAAATACCCTTGTGCATTGCCTCTATGGTGACTCCGGGTTCAAAGCCAAGTGAACGCAGACGATGCCCTTCCTGATCGGGCAAAACATCCCAATCGATGGCCCGAATAACCGCGGCGCGGTTTAGTGGAAGATGGTCAAGCTGCACGGACGCCTATTTGCAACCGATTCGCAATAACATCAATAGAGATTTGGATTAACGCGCCGGATAGCGCAGGCGGCCAATGAAACGTGAAAGGCTTGGCACATATTCCTGACGCTGTTTCGCCTGAAACTTCACCTTCTCAAACTGCATCACATTATCGATGCGACGATCAAGGAAAGCCCGTGCATCGGCGAAATTGTCGCTGTCATCGTTGACGAAGACGCTGAGCGTGCTCGCATATACTGCCGATAGTGTCATGCGCTTGGTATAATGGTTGAAATCGCTCGCGGTGTCTCCGGCCAGACGCCACATCCGGTCGGCAGATCTCCAGCCAATCTTTGCACTTCGCACCAGATTTTGTGGCATGGCCATGATAGCCATCGCGCGCCGCAGGGATTCGCGGTCCGGCGCCATGATTTCCAGCCGCGTTGCCAGCAATGCTGTAATCCGGTCACGGATTTTCATCGCCGCAAGTTTTTCGGCGGGCAAACGATGGGCAAGCTCCATATCAATGCTGTCGATCCACGCATCAATCATGTCGATAGCGTTATCCTTGAACGCAAGCTTCGCGACATCACGGTCTACGCCAGCTTCATCAGCGGCCGCATAAACAGCGGCATCAGACCAGCCATCAAATCCCGCGTTACGCGCGATGATTGGGGCAAGGGCGGCACGAACTTCGTCGAGCGTCGGGTCGGCAGGAAGCGGTGATTTAGACATGCACAATATGTAGGCGTTCGGCGCCCTCAAGAAAAGGTCTATTGCTTACGCACTAGGACAAGCGCGATCATCACCAGCGCGCTGCCGATAAAATCCATCGCGGTCAGCGTTTCACCAAAGGCAAGCCACCCAGCCGCTGCCGATAAAGCAGGCTGAAACAACAAGGCCAAGCCGATCACCAGCGGGCTGAAATGCGGTAAGGCATAGGTCAGGCATCCTTGCCCGAAAAACTGTGACGTGAACGCAAGCAACACAACCGGCCACCACACAGTCGGAATAACCTGTTCCCCCGCGACAATCGACCCGGTAAGCAAGATGACCGCCGCAACAGCGCTGGCCATGCCCAGCGCGCCCCAGCTTTCCGTATTCTGCCGAACGCGCATCATGAGCACCAGATACACCGTGTATGTAAGGCCCGCGCCAAGCGATAAAATATCCCCCTGGAAATGCAGCGGGGACAGATCAAGGCTTTGCCCCATTAAAAGTGCAGCGCCCACAAATGCAAAAAGCACCGCTGCGCTTTCCCATTTGCTGGGTATTTTGCGTGCGACACATATCCCGTACACCACCAAAATCAGGCTGGCGCAGTTCGCAAACAATGTAGCATTGGCCATTTTCGTTTGGAAAATGCCAATATGCCACAAAATGATATCAACGCCGAAAAACAGCCCCGCAATTGTCGCAAGCCAAATTGTTGATGTGCCAAGCGCCGAGAAACGAAAACCAAATCGATATCCGACAAAAAACAAAAATGGTGTCGCCAGCGCCAGTCGCCAGAATCCGGTCGCAATGGGTCCGCTGTCCGCAAAACGCACCAGCAATGGCCCAAAAGCGATTGCAATATTTCCCGCGAGCAATGCCGCAAAGGCAAGCAAGCTGGGCGGTTGCTGATGTAAAATCTTCTGCGACATAAACCCCCGTTGCATTTTGCAACTTTCATCCGCATCTTGGCTGCAAAGAAACGCTTAATGACAGGATATCACATGACTGCAACTTTGTTTGATCCGATTCAACTCGGCGCCATCAGCGCGCCCAACCGAGTCCTCATGGCGCCGCTGACTCGCGGCCGCAGTGTGGATGGGCATGTTCCCATGTCGGATTTGAAAGCCGAATATTACACCCAGCGCAGCACGGCTGGCCTGATTATCGCTGAAGCAACGGGCATTAGCCAAGAAGGCCTTGGATGGCCGTCAGCGCCCGGTATCTGGTCAGACGCACAGATCGCGGCGTGGAAGCCAGTGACCGAAGCGGTGCACAAGGCCGATGGACGGATCATATTGCAGCTGTGGCATATGGGGCGGCTTGTCCACCCGGACTTCTTGGGCGGTGCCCAGCCTGTGTCCGCATCTGCAACAACTGCGCCGGGTTATGCGCACACCGCAGAGGGCAAAAAAGAATATACCGAAGCGCGCGCGCTTGAGGCATCGGAAATTCCCCGCATCATATCGGATTATGTCAACGCTGCGAAAAACGCGATGGCCGCCGGCTTTGACGGCGTACAGATTCACGCGGCCAATGGATATTTGA
>JBILOZ010000119.1:0-6207 GCA_044374245.1 Sphingorhabdus sp.
GGTAACGGTTGAGCTGGTTTGCATCCGATTCTTCCGAAGAAGCTGATGGTGCAGCCATGCCAATCATTGGCGACGATGCAGACATCGAATCTTCGAAGTGGACGAACACTTGCAACTGGTCCTGAAGAATGCGTGCGGCATATGCCACGGCGTCTTCTGGCGTTACGGTGCCGTCGGTTTCGATGGTCAGCGACAATTTGTCATAGTCAAGTTCTTGACCGATGCGTGCATTGTCCACCTTGTACGCAACCTGACGAACAGGCGAATACAGGCTGTCGACCGGGATAAGGCCAATTGGCGCATCCGCTGGACGGTTGGCGACTGCAGGAACATAACCCTTGCCGATGTCGGCAGTGATTTCCATGTTCAGCGTCGCACCATCGTCGAGGTGACAGATGACAAGATCAGGATTCATCACTTGGATGTCGCCCGAAACAGCGATGTCACCAGCGGTTACCGCGCCGGGGCCAGTTGCCGAAAGCTGAAGACGCTTTGGACCTTCGCCCTCCATCTTCAACGCAACCTGCTTGATGTTCAGAACGATGTCGGTGACATCTTCACGAACGCCAGCGAGCGACGAGAATTCGTGCAACACGTTTTCGATTTTGATCGATGTAATCGCTGCGCCCTGCAGCGATGATAGCAATACGCGACGCAGCGCATTGCCGAGAGTCAAACCAAAGCCACGCTCCAGCGGTTCTGCAACAAAAGTTGCCTTACGCTTCGCATCGCTACCTGACTTGAGTTCAAGTGCGTTGGGCTTTTTCAGTTCCTGCCAGTTCTTGATATTGACGGACATGGATTTCCCCTTGGGTTTTGCGAGACCGGCAATTTGGTGCACCGTGCCGGTTCGCGGGTAAAAGAAGGAACGACTGAACAGCCGCCCCTGAAACGAATGCTTAGACGCGCCGACGCTTGGAAGGACGGACGCCGTTGTGCGGGATCGATGTCACGTCACGGATCGAGGTGATGGTGAAACCCACTGCCTGCAAAGCGCGAAGTGCCGATTCACGACCCGAACCAGGGCCCTTAACTTCAACTTCAAGCGTACGAACGCCGTGTTCAGCGGCCTTCTTGCCTGCGTCTTCCGCTGCAACCTGTGCGGCGTAAGGCGTCGACTTGCGGCTACCCTTGAAACCCATGGTTCCTGCGGATGACCAGCTGATCGCGTTGCCTTGGGCATCGGTGATCGTGATCATTGTGTTGTTGAAGCTGGCATTGACGTGCGCGACGCCTGCCGAAATATTTTTACGCTCCCGCTTTTTAATGCGCTGTGGTTCGCGTGCCATATAATGTGTATCCTATTCGAAAATGCGAAGAAAAAATAATCAGGCCAAAGCCCGTGATTACTTCTTCTTGCCCGCGATTGCCTTGGACTTGCCCTTACGGGTGCGCGCATTGGTATGCGTACGCTGGCCACGGACTGGAAGACCTTTACGGTGACGAAGGCCACGGTAGCAGGCGAGATCCATCAAACGCTTGATGTTCATCGATGTGTTACGGCGGAGATCGCCTTCTACGGTGTAGCCCGCATCGATGGTTTCGCGGATTTGCAGAACTTCGGCATCCGAAAGGTCCTGCACACGACGGCTATGATCAATTCCTAGCTTTGTCGCGATTTCGACGGCTTTAGTGCGGCCGATACCGTGAATGTAGGTAAGCGCAATGATCACGCGCTTGTTGGTTGGAATGTTAACTCCGGCAATACGTGCCAATTTATTTACTCCTGCTCCACAGGTGCCCCGAAAGACAAACCCTATCTCAACGCTGATGATATTCCGAAACGCACAAAACCAGCGGACGCGAAAAAGCGCTGCTGGCTGCACCAGATGTTCGGAATTGACTTGGCCTTACGGTGAGTCGCGCCAACTGTCAAGGCTAGAGGCGCGCTATCCCTTGCCTTTGGTCTTGGTTTTGCCCGCAATTGCGTTTTCTTCGATGAACGCAATAATCCGGCTCGCAATATCCTTGCCGCTGGCTTTTTCGATTCCCTCAAGCCCGGGCGAACTGTTCACTTCCATGATAACGGGGCCGTGATTGGACCGGAGCATGTCGACACCAGCGACGTTTAACCCCATGGCGCGCGCCGCGCGGACCGCAGTCGAGCGCTCTTCCGGTGTAATTTTTATCGCTTCAGCTGATCCGCCGCGATGCAGATTTGATCGAAAATCACCCTCTGCCCCCTTACGCTGCATCGATGCGACAACCTTGTTGCCGATCACAAAGCAACGGATGTCGGTGGCATTTGCCTCTTTGATAAACTCCTGCACGAGGATGTTCACGTTGGCACCACGAAACGCCTCAATAACCGAGCGGGCCGACTTTTCGGTCTCACCCAAAACCACGCCGATGCCTTGGGTACCCTCCAGCAGCTTAATGACCACCGGAGCACCGCCGACCATCTCAATGACTTCGTCGGTCTGGCGCGGATCATGTGCAAACGCCGTCACCGGCAGGCCAAGCCCTTTGCGCGCCAAAATCTGCAATGACCGCAGCTTGTCGCGTGAGCGGCCGATGGCAACACTCTCGTTCAATGACCATACGTTCATCATTTCAAACTGGCGCAACACCGCCAGTCCATAAAAAGTCACCGACGCGCCGATGCGCGGAATGACCGCGTCATATTTGCCGAGCTTCGCGCCCTGATAATATGCTTCGGGACGGTGGGAGGTGATGTTCATAGTCACCCGCAACGTATTCAAAATATCAATCTCATGTCCGCGCGCCAAGGCGGCTTCGACGAGCCGTTGGTGCGAATATAAGTTGGCGTTGCGTGCCAACATGGCAATTTTCATGTGCTCTTATGTCCTTGATTCGCTGGCTTGCCCAATACCCAGCGTCGTGCGCTATTGACCAGAAAGCCGCGCCTTAGCGCCCGTCGGCCAATTAGCAAGGGAAAGGCCATAGAACGCCGGTTTGCCAAGGTGAGCTGTCCGTTCCAGCATAGCTTGCCAAAACAAAATTGCGCTGAGATGACATAGCGATCTTGTTTTTCACCATTGGACGATCGCACCACGCGTCGGTCGATGACTGGGGCTTCATAACGCTTGGGCTTTTCGCCCGCATTCAGACGGAACCAAAATTCAACCCACGGCTTGCCGTCGCGGACGATTGGCTTAATCCGGGTTGCATGTATCGATGATGTCGCGGCGCCCGTGTCCATTTTTGCGTGCACTTGCGAGAGGCCAAGGCTCGGCACATCGACCATTTCGCACCAGCCAATTTCTAATTTGCCGCCTGAACGTGGCTTGCCTCCCCCCGCAGTCAATTAGTTTGGCTCCGCTGGCGGCGGATCGGCGGGCGGATCGTCTTGTGTTTCCGGGTCCGCCGGTGCTTCATTTGTATCGGCAGCGTCAGTTGCGGGCCCAATATCCAACTTCTCAACATCCAAATTGAAGCCGTCAGCGTTAGGCGGTTCAGCGGCGGATGGTGTAAACGGCAGCAGCATATTTTTAAATTGCTCGCCCAACACCTTATCAACCGCAGGCGCAATTTCAGAGACCTTGTAGCGCATATAGCCGCCAACAACATAAGAGAAGCTGACGCGTGTGCCGCCGCCTTGCTTTGCAGGTTCCATCGCAACGGTCAGCGTGCCAATCACCGCTTCCGACTGGAGCGGCCCCAACGCACCTTGCATCCGCAAGACTTTGCCGGGCTGCGCGAAAATAACGCGCATATGCTCGACGCTTCCGACCGTCTTCACCTTCCCGTTGGCGTCGGTTTCCTGAAACAGTTCGCAGAAGCACCCATTGGCCTGCGCATCGATATAAAAGCCAGCGGTCGAACCCGACCAACTGTGCGCCTTGTTCCAATAATCCTTTGGCGTAACGAGGCGTTTCCATATCTCGTCGGACGTTGCCTGAACCGTCGCGATGTGGATGACGTTAAAACCGGTTTCCGATGCAGCTTTAACGTCCGCAAATGCCGGCGATGCTGTTACAGCACTTATGGCTGCCGTGATGACAAGGTGTTTCATGGAACATGTTTCTAACAACCGTTTCCATTTCCGTCACGTTGAACTTGTTTCAGCAGCGTTCAGCCGATGATGGCTTCAATCGCCTTGGTCACGTCGTCAATGGGTGCCATGCCATCAACGCGGCTTACAAGGCCGCGGGCATCATAAAGGGGCAAGATCGGCTCGGTCTTTGCGCGATATTCCGCCATGCGGGTACGGACGGTTTCTTCATTGTCATCGGGACGACGCTTAAATTCATGCGACCCGCATTTGTCACATGTATCGGCTTTGACCGGTTTTTTGAAAACATCATGATAGCCATCACCGCAATTGGCGCAGGTGAAACGGCCAACAACGCGTTCGACCAACGCGTCTTCGTCAACCACCAATTCAATCACATAATGAAGCGTCCGTTCGCGTGCGGACAACAGGCCATCGAGAAGCGCGACTTGCGGCGCCGTGCGTGGGTAGCCGTCAAAGATCAGGCCCTTGTCGGCAGGGATCGCATCCATATGCTCGCCAAGGATCTCGGCCATCAATTCGTCAGGGAAAAGCTTCCCCGCCTTCATAATCTCATCCGCCATTTTACCGACTTCAGTGCCAGCCTTTACGGCAGCGCGCAGGATATCGCCGGTCGACAATTGCACCATGCCATATTTCTCAACGAGAAATGCAGCCTGCGTTCCTTTGCCTGCGCCAGGAGGTCCTAAAAGGATGATATTCATGAAACGTGTCCCCGTTCGTTTCGATGTCGCACCTTTAGCGGGCGCGTCCACCCTTCAACTTGGCCTTCTTCAACAAATCCCCATATTGGTGGGCAAGCAGATGGCTCTGGATCTGTGAAATCGTATCAATGGTGACGTTGACCAGAATGAGCAAGCTCGTCCCGCCAATCGCAAAGAACTGCTGCTGGCCGGTTTGACCCATGACATAGTCAGGCAACAAGCAGACCAATGTCAGATAGGCGGCGCCCAACACGGTGATGCGTGTCAGAACATAATCCAGATAGGATTCCGTGTTCTTGCCCGGACGAATGCCCGGAATGAAGCCACCGGCTTTTTTCAGATTCTCGGATGTTTCTTCCGGATTGAACACCACAGCGGTATAAAAGAAGCAGAAGAAGATGATGCCGAGGCCATAGAGCGCCAGATACACCGGCTGGCCATGGGCCAGATATTGGTTCAACGTGATGACAAAGTCACCCATCGCGCTTTCACCCGCAACCTTGTTTCCACCAAGCTGCGTGATGGTGATCGGCAACAGCAACAATGACGATGCAAAAATCGGTGGGATGACGCCAGCAGTGTTGATCTTCAATGGAAGATGGCTGCGGTCAGCCTGCATCATGCCGCGCTGTGTAGCGCGCTTTGGATATTGAATAAGGACCCGGCGCTGGCCGCGCTCCATGAAACAGATCAGCAAAGTCAGGCCAACGAACATCAACAGAAATCCGACGATCAGAAAGCCGCTGATCGATCCGGTCCGTCCGCCTTCAAGAAGCTGTGCGAACAACCGTGGCATTTGGGCGACGATACCCGCCATGATGATCAATGAGATACCGTTGCCGATACCGCGCGACGTAATCTGCTCGCCTAACCACATCAGGAACATGGTGCCGCCGATAAGGCTGATGGTCGCAACGACACGGAACATAAGGCCCGGTTCAACAACCGCGCTAATGCCATTGGCCGCAGCGAGGCTTTCAAGCCCTGCGGCGAGGAAATATCCCTGCACCGCGGTCAGGAAAACCGTGCCGTAGCGGGTATATTGATTGAGTTTCTTGCGTCCGCTCTCGCCCTCTTTCTTGATGGCAGCAAGCGTTGGCGACAGTGATGCAGCGAGCTGCACAACGATCGACGCGGTGATATAGGGCATGACGCCAAGCGCGATGAGGCTCATGCGCTCAAGGCTGCCGCCCGAGAAAGTGTTGAAGATATCAAGCACACCGCCAGCGGCGTTGTTCGCATAAAGGGCTGCTTGCGCGATGGGATCAACGCCCGGCAGCGGCACGAAGCTCAGCATCCGGAATATGATGAGCGCGCCGATAGTGAACCAAATGCGGTTCTTAAGCTCTGTTGCCTGCCCGAACTTCGATAAATTGAGGTTCGAGGCCATTTGGTCGGCCCTAGATGCCATGATATACGTTCCTTGGTTCCGGATTAACCGTGAATGCACAATAATCGCGCAACGGCTTCACCCCAAAAATTTCGCCTGACTGTATCTGGACGAACCCCAGAAATGTCAAACCCCGC
>JBILOZ010000023.1:0-20507 GCA_044374245.1 Sphingorhabdus sp.
CCTCAACCATTTCATCGTCATCGATATAGGCAATGGCTTGCTCAAGCGTGAGACGCTTTGGCGGGGTGAGGCGGATGGCGTCGTCCTTGCCGGTCGAACGGAAGTTCGTCAGCTGTTTCGACTTCATTGGGTTCACTTCCAAATCGTCTGGCTTGGCATTTTCGCCGATGATCATGCCTTCATACAAAGCTTCACCTGGCGATACCATCAAGATGCCGCGTTCTTCCAATGGGCCAAGCGCGTAAGCGACGGCTTCACCCGCACCATTTGAGATCAGAACACCGTTCTTGCGGCCTTCGATTGCGCCACGATGTGGGCCATATTTTTCGAACAAGCGGTTCATGATGCCCGTGCCGCGCGTGTCGGACAGGAATTCGCCATGGTAACCGATTAGGCCGCGTGATGGCGCGCTGAAGGTGATGCGGGTCTTGCCGCCACCTGATGGACGCATGTCGGTAAGGTCGCCCTTACGCACGGCCATTTTTTCAACGACTGTACCGGAATATTCATCATCAACGTCGATGACGACCGTTTCATAGGGCTCGGTTTTCTGGCCATTTTCGTCTTCGCGGAACAGCACACGTGGGCGGCTGATGCCAAGTTCAAAGCCTTCGCGGCGCATGGTTTCGATAAGTACGCCCAGCTGAAGTTCGCCGCGGCCAGCCACTTCAAAGCTGTCCTTGTCTTCGGCTTCGGTAATACGCACGGCGACGTTGCTTTCGGCTTCGCGCATCAAGCGGTCGCGGATCATGCGGCTCGTAACCTTCGTGCCTTCACGGCCAGCCATTGGGCTGTCGTTCACCGAAAAGCGCATCGACAATGTTGGCGGATCGATAGGCTGTGCCTGCAATGGCTCGGTCACCGTTGGTTCGGCAATCGTGTCGGCGACAGTCGCGGTGGTCAAACCGGCGATGGAAATAATGTCGCCCGCCTTGGCTTCGTCAACAGGGACGCGCTCAAGGCCACGGAATGACATGATCTTGGATGCACGGCCGGTTTCGACAATCTTGCCGTCGGGGTTCAATGCGTGGATCTGTTGGTTCACCTTGACGGTACCCGACAGCACGAGGCCAGTCAGAATACGGCCAAGGAAATTGTCGCGGTCAAGCAAGGTGACAAGCATCTTGAACTCGCCATCAACGTCGGCCTTTGGTTCTGGAACATGGCTGACGATGGTTTCGAACATCGGGGTCAGCGTGCCTTCGCGCAAGCTTGGGTCTGCCGACGCATAGCCATTACGGCCCGATGCATAGAGCACAGGGAAATCAAGCTGCTCATCGGTCGCATCCAGCGACACGAACAGGTCGAACACTTCGTCCAACACTTCCTGAATACGCTCGTCAGGACGGTCGATCTTGTTGACGACGACGATTGGCTTCAAACCAAGGGCCAAGGCCTTTCCGGTAACGAACTTCGTCTGTGGCATCGCGCCTTCGGAGGAATCGACGAGCAGGATAACGCCGTCGACCATCGAAAGGATGCGTTCAACTTCGCCGCCAAAGTCGGCGTGGCCCGGGGTGTCGACGATGTTGATGCGGGTTTCGTTCCATTCGACCGATGTGCACTTGGCGAGAATGGTGATGCCGCGCTCTTTTTCGAGGTCGTTGGAATCCATGGCGCGTTCTTCGATGCGCTGGTTGTCGCGGAAGGTGCCAGACTGACGAAACAGTTGGTCAACAAGGGTGGTTTTGCCGTGATCGACGTGCGCGATGATGGCGATATTACGCAATGACATTTAGAAATGGGCCTTTTGGAAGGTCTTCATGGTAGCCACATGCCACCAGATTCTCGCGGGCCCTTAACCCAATATGTGTTGCGGCGCAACATCGCTGGTGTTGCAATAGGCGATTGTTCAGGTCAAAGCATCGCCATGTTTGCCCGTATCTTTGCTGACCGCTTCGTTCTTTTGCTGCTTGGCACGATATTGCTGGCAAGCTTCCTCCCCGTGCGTGGGGCGGCTGCAAATGTTGCGGCCATGATCTCGTCCGCGGCGATTTTCGTGCTCTTTTTCCTGAATGGTGTCCGGTTGCCGCGGCAAGAGGTTGTCAACGGCGTGCGCAATTGGCGGCTGCAGGGCGCGATTTTCCTGTTTGTATTTGGCGTGATGTCCGCCGCTGGATTAATGCTGTCGCATATTTTCGACAATGTCCTACCGGCTACGCTGGCGCTCGGGATATTGTTCACCGGCATTTTACCATCAACGGTGCAGTCGGCCGCCGCCTATTGCGCATTGGCCAAAGGCAATGTTGCAGCATCGGTGGTGGCTGCCGCGTTGATTAACCTTGTCGGCGTGGTCCTTTCGCCCGTGCTGTTCGCTGTGCTCGCGCATGTGGGCGAAGGCAGCGTGTCGGGGGAAGCCGTGGGACGGATTGCATTGATCTTGCTGCTGCCCTTTGCACTTGGCCAGATGATGCAGCGTTGGTTCAAGCCATGGGTTGATGGGCACAAGTCGCTCGCGACATGGATGGACCGCATATCGATTGCGATTGCGGTCTATGTCGCATTTTCTGGCGCAGTCGTTGCAGGTATCTGGAGCATTGTGCGCGGCGATGAGCTGGCTTGGTTGGCGGTGGCGCTGTCGATCATGCTGGTCATCGGCTTTGGCGGTGCGTGGGTGCTGGGCGGGATCATGAAACTGCCGCGCGGTGACCGGATTACCATGCTGTTTTCAGGCGGGCAGAAAAGCATCGCCATTGGCGCGCCGCTGGCCGCCACGATATTCCCACCAGCGATTGCTGGCATGGTGCTGTTACCGACGCTGGCGTACCATATGGCCCAGTTGATATTGTCTGCACCCATGGCGACGCATTTGGCTGGAGATCAAAAACCGTAGTTCCACGGTGAATATTTAAAGGCTCCTGAGCGCCTCCGATGGCCGCGCGGCCAATATCGGCAATGAGCCGACAATGCCGAGTATGAATGTCAGGCCAGCGCCACCGACCAACGTCAGTGCCAATATGCCATAATCGGGCGCGAAGCTGAAATCGAAGATGTGCACGACGACATAATATGCCGCACCCATGCCAAGCGCGAGGGACAGCAATCCGAGCACAACGGCCAAGATGCCATATTCCATCGCCTGTGCGCCGAGTATCTGGCGGCGTGTGCCGCCCAGCATCTTGGTGATCACTGCGTCATAGATGCGCGATTGGCGCGCAGCGGCGATGGCACCGACCAGAACAGCGATACCCGCCAATATCGCGATGGAAGCCGCCGCGGCGATGGCTTGCGCCATCTGGCTCAGCAAATTGGTGATCTGCGCGGTGACCTCGCCAACCTCAATGAGGGAGGATGACGGAAATGCGGGCGGTAAGGATTTGGCCAAGACGCGCTCGGCGTCCTTTGACACCGTCAACGTCGCCACCATATTGTGCGGCGCGGCGTCGAGGCTGCCGGGTGAAAACACCATCACATAATTGAGGCCGAAATTCTCCCAATTGACGGTGCGCAGTGACGCAATTTTGGCGGGGACTTCGACGCCAAGTAGGCTGATGGTCAGGCTATCGCCAATGCCAACGTCGAGCACTTTAGCGATTTCGGCATCAAGGCTCACCAACGCTGGCCCTTTATAATTGGCTGGCCACCATTTGCCCTCCACGATCTCGCTGCCTTTTGGCACCGTCGCGCTGTAGGTCAGGCCACGGTCGCCATTGAGCACCCATGCGCCTTCTGGCAGTTCTTCCAATTGATCGACGCGTTGGCCGCCATATTCGATGATCGTACCCCGCAGCGCGGGGATGAGGTTGATCGTAGCGGCAGGGTCTGCGTCTTTGACCATGCGCGTGAACGTGCCAGCGCCTTCGCGCGGGATATCGAGCACGAAAAAGCTTGGTGCGCGTTCGGGAACGCTGTTCTTTATCTCGTTATTGATGCTGGTCTGAATCGCCGCAAGTGTGACGAATAAGGTCAGCCCAAGGCCCAAGGCGACGACGAGCGCCTGGGTCTGCGCGCCTGGCCTATGCAAGTTGGCGAGCGCCAACCGGGGCAGCGGGGCCTTTGGACGGGGCAGGCGAATGGCAATGAAGCGCAGCAGAAATGCTATGCCGGTGAGCAAAAGCAATAACCCGAACGCCGCGCCAATGAAAGCCAGCGAGAACATCGGCTCGCGTGCTGTGACGACAGCCAGCGCCACAATTGCGGAAATCGCACCAACGACCCAGATGCTGCTTTTGCGGTCGATGCGGCTGTTGCCTTCGACGATCGCGCGGAACAGGCCGGCTGCAGGTACCGTGCGGGCACGCGCAAGCGGGGGCAGGGCAAAGGCGAGTGCAATGAGTAAGCCGAAGATCGCACTGACCGCCAAGGGGAGCGGATGCACATTGAAGCCCGGCGCAACGGGCAGGATGTGGCCAGCGACCCAACCAATCGCCATCGGCATGACGCTGCCGACGCCAAGGCCAACCAATATCGCGACGGACGCGACCACAAGGATTTGTAGCATATAAATGCGGAATATCGTCTGGCTGTCCGCGCCAGTGACCTTCAATGTCGCGATGCTGGCGCGTTTGCTGGCAAGATAGCTGCCCACGCCATTGCCGACGCCGATACCGGCGATCACCAATGCGGCGAGGCCGACAAGTGTCAGGAATTGCCCCATGCGCTCAATGAAGCGCCGTGTTCCCGGCGCGCCGTTTGACCGGTCGGTGATATCCCAGCCCGCGGAGGGAAATTGGGCCTCAAGCGTTTTGGCGACGGCTGCGGCATCTTCCTGAGGCCCCAACTTGATGCGGTATTTGCTCTCATACATGCTGCCCGGCTGGATGAGGCCAGTGTCCGGCAGCGACGCCATGTTGATAATGGCGACTGGCCCAAGCGTGAAGCCTTCGCCCAAGCGGTCGGGCTCTTCTGTGATGATGCCTGCCACCTTGAACGTTGCTTCGCCAAAACGGACGCTGCCGCCGGTTGCGATATCAAGCCGTTCGGACAAGGTTGGTCCGATGTAGATTTCACCCTTTGCGGGAGCTTTGGCCGGGCCGCCTTCGCGCAATTTCAGCACGCCATAATGCGGATAGGCACTGTCGATGGCCTTGAGTTCCGCAAGCAGGCTATCGTTGCCAATCGCCATTGCGCGCAAGCGAATGGTTTCGGAAACCGCACCCGCCTTGCGCATCGCCGCCATTTCGGCGGCGTTGGCTTCGCGCTGTGCAATGCCGATCTCAATATCCCCGCCCAGGATCGTCTGGCCGCGCCGCGAAAGCTCGTCCGAAATCCCGGCCGTCAGGCTGCCAATCGCCGCCAATGTCGCGACGCCCAGAAACAGGCAAATCGCGAGCAGCCGAAGCCCGCGAATGCGTGCGGACAGATCACGGCGCGATATGCGCCAAATCGCGGCGAGGGGTAGGCTCAACCTACACGCTCCGCCACATGGCCATCTTGCATCACAATGACGCGGTCGCATTTGCGTGCGAGTTCGGGGTCATGCGTTATGATCAGTAGCGTTGCGCCCAATGCTGCACGGCGGGCGAATAATAGGTCGACGATCGACGTGCCGGTCGATCCGTCCAAATTGCCCGTCGGTTCGTCGGCAAATATGATTTTCGGGCCCGCTGCCATGGCGCGAGCGATGGCCACGCGTTGCTGCTCGCCGCCCGACAGTTGCGATGGATAATGCGTCAACCGATGGCCAAGGCCAACCGCTTCCAACTCGGCCTTTGCGCGGCCGAACGGATCATCCATTCCAGCCAATTCCATCGGGATTGCGACATTTTCGAGCGCGGTCATCGTTGGCAACAGGTGAAATGCCTGCAGCACAATGCCGATACGCCCACGCCGTGCGCGTGCCAGCGCGTCTTCATCCAGTTTCGTAAAGTCGAGGCCGTCGACCAGAACAGTGCCGCCAGTGGCTTGCTCAAGCCCCGCCAAAACCGCCATGAGCGACGACTTGCCCGACCCCGATGGGCCAAGCAATGCAACGCTGCTGTCATACGGCACCTCAAGGTCGACGCCGCGTAAAATCGACACCGCGGCATCGTTGGAACCAAGGCTGAGGGTGACATTTGCCGCACGGATTGCCATATCCGTTTTCATGTTAACCGGAGCGTGCAAGGAAGCATCCTTATGAATAGAGGTTTTTGGCTATATGGTGCGCTTATTGTCGCAATCCAAGGGCTGGGTGCATGCGGGTCTAACCCTGTAGCCGAAAATAAGGCGCAAGCGCAGGAGGCGGCGAAGGTTCAGGCATATGACCGGCTGGTCGTGGCCTTTGGGGATAGTCTGTACGCAGGTTATCGACTTGCCCCCAATGAAGGACTCGCGCCGCAATTGCAGGCGGCGTTGCAGGCCGATGGCATACATGCGCGGGTCCACAATGCTGGCGTATCAGGCGACACAACAGCGGCGGGAAAAACGCGGCTGGCATTTGTGCTGGATAATCTGGACCGCAAGCCTGATCTGGTCGTGCTTGGCCTTGGCGGCAACGACATGTTGCGCGGTATCAAGCCTGCAGAAACCAGAGCAAATATGGTCGCGATGTTAGACGAACTTAAGCGGCGCGAAATTCCCGTTATGCTAACCGGTATGATAGCCGCGCCGAACCTGGGTCAGGATTATGGCAATGCTTTCAATGCGATATTCCCGCAACTCGCAAAGCAATATGACGCGCCATTATATCCATTTTTCCTTGAAGGCGTGGTGACCGATGGCGCGCTGATGCTGCCCGATAACATCCATCCCAATGCCAAAGGGGTATCGCGGGTCGTCGAAGGATTATCGCCGCTGGTCGAAGCTGCTTTGAAGGAATAAGGCTACGCTGTATTAGAAAAATAATACAGCTGGGGGCGCTAAGAGCTTGAAATGGTCAGGCACTCGCTCCATTTGTTATGCTATCGAAGGACAGAGGGATTTAGCGATGTCGACTGAAACCGTTACCCAAACCGTACCAGAGCTGAAGCTGACGCCGCCCGACCCCGTGCCAACCGTCGCGCCGCAACAGGCGATGGGCTTGGTTCCGGTGACCGATGAACAGCAAAGCAAGCTTGCGCAGCGCGTTGAAGCCTATGTCGCTGACTTGGTCGCGCAGGATGTGAACAGCCCCGAATTCGGCAAGCGCGTGGACCAATTGACCAACATGGGTCGCAAGGAAATTATGGAAGCATCGGCGCAGTCGAACCGCTTCCTCGACAAGCCCATTCGC
The DNA here is from genome assembly GCA_044374245.1 of Sphingorhabdus sp. GTDB lineage: Bacteria > Pseudomonadota > Alphaproteobacteria > Sphingomonadales > Sphingomonadaceae > Sphingorhabdus_B. The sequence continues at coordinate 7,133 of JBILOZ010000023.1, forward strand.
CGCATGGACGAAAGCTCCGGCGTCGGCGCGGATCTCGCCGAATTGCGCCGCGTTGTTGAAGATCTCGACCCTTCCAAAAAGGGCAATTTGATGACCAAGCAAAAGCTGTTTGGCATCATTCCCTTTGGCAACAAGCTGCGCAATTATTTCGACAGCTATCAAAGTTCGCAAACGCATATCAGTTCGGTTCTCGCGCGTCTTGGCAATGGCAAGGACGAGCTGTTGATGGACAATGCCGCGATCGACGTTGAGCGGCAGAATCTGTGGGTTGCCATGGGCAAGCTGGAACAGATGATTGTCATGTCCAAGCAGTTGGACACGAAACTGGAAGAAAAAGCCGCTGAGCTTGAACTGTCCGACCCCGCCAAGGCGCGCGCGATTAAGGAAAGCGCGTTGTTCTATGTGCGCCAGCGTACGCAGGATTTGCTGACGCAAATGGCGGTGACGGTGCAGGGTTATCTTGCGCTTGATCTGGTCAAAAAGAACAATGTCGAACTGGTCAAAGGTGTCGACCGCGCATCGACCACCACCGTTGGCGCATTGCGCACGGCCGTTACCGTGGCGCAGGCGATGACCAACCAGAGGCTCGTTTTGGACCAGATTACCGCGCTCAACACGACGACTGCGAATATCATCGACAGCACCGGTCAGTTGCTGCGCGACAATACGGGCCTTATTCATGAACAAGCCGCCGGCGCCACCATCCCGTTGGAAACATTGAGCCGTGCGTTCCAGAATATTTATGACACGATGGACGCCATCGACACCTTCAAGATGAAGGCGCTCGACAGTATGAAGCAAACGTCCGAGGCGCTTGAGAAGGAAGTCGAAAAGTCCAAGGGCTATATCGCGCGGGCCGAAGGGCAGGCGCAGGCGACCAAGTCGGTGCAGGACAGCGGCTTGCTGTCACTTGAGGTATCGTGACGATATTTCACCGTAGCCCTGAGCCCGTCGAAGGGCGCTTGGCGGCTGGGCGTGCTTCGACAAGCTCAGCACTACGGTGTGTACATCAAGGTACAATATGAACAGCCCCGCATCCAATTCCGACGACACCCTGAACGCCGCGGCACGGTCGCTGCGCAATGTCCGCTTTGCCCCCATCGGGACAAAGTCGCAGGCGCTGCGCCGCGCACATTTCTGGGGCAAACTCAGCAAAGCGACAATGGCGGTCGGTGCTGTTTTAATTGGCGCAGGCATCATCGGCGGAATCATTGGCGGCATCGGTTTTTGGGGCGTGATGATCACAGCCCTGCTGATGACAACCGCGGCCTATGTCCTGATGCGTTTTCCGCAAATGCCGATGCCCACGGCGGAGAGTCTAAAGATCACCGATCTGGGCACATTGGCAGGAAAAACAGAGATTTGGCTTGAGACGCAGCGCCCTGCATTGCCCGCGCCTGCGGTGACGTTGATGCAAGATATCGGCGTCCGGTTGGACCAGCTTGCGCCGCAACTGCAAACGCTCGACGACAATGATCCTGCGGCCCGTGAAGTCCGGAAACTTGTTGGTGAACATCTGCCTGAGCTGATTAACGGCTATAAGCGCATTCCCGATAGCCTTCGCCACAAAGAGCATGCCGGAAAGACACCTGCGCAGCAGTTGGTCGATGGCCTGAAGACCATAGACCGCGAAATCGAGACGATGACCGGCCAGATTTCGCGCGGCGAGCTCGACAAATTAGCGGTGCGTGGCCGGTATCTTGAAATACGCTATGATAATGCCGCCGAAAATGGTCAGGCTGTGTAATCCCGCAATAATGTAAACGCGGGTCGCTATCGATTGCCCACGATATGTACAGGAAAACGGCGTGACCCAATCCAGCTTACAGCGCGCGATTTTTGGAACGCTGGCCAGTGGTGAAGCTGTCCACGCGGTGACGCTGACCAATGCTGCGGGCATGTTGGTCAGGATTATCAGCTACGGCGCGTCTATCCAGTCGGTCTGTGTGCCCGACGCCAAGGGTAACTTTGCGGACGTCACAACGGGCTACGCCGATGTTGCGGAATATGTCGCACAGCGGCAGTATTTCGGCGCGACCGTCGGCCGGGTCGCCAACCGTATCGCCGGTGCGCGTTTTGAACTTGATGGCAAGGTCTACAGCGTTCCCGCCAATGACGGCATGCATGCGCTGCACGGGGGCTATGTCGGGTTCGACAAGGTGAACTGGACGATCACGGCGTGTGATGAAGAGGCGTTATCGGTGACGCTCGCGCATATTAGCCCCGATGGTGACCAAGGATATCCGGGCATATTGACGGTTACCGCAACATATCAATTGCATCCCGACAATGCGCTGTCGGTGCATTACCAAGCCGTCACCGATGCGCCGACCTGCGTGAACCTGACAAACCATGCATATTGGCATTTGGGCGGTGAGGGGGCTGCCTATGATGCGATGGACCATGTGCTGACGATCGCCGCCGAACAATATCTACCGGTTGATGCGACGCTTATCCCAACGGGTGAACGCCGCAGCGTCGTTGCCACGCCATTTGATTTTCGTGAACCCATGCCGATTAGCAAATATGTTCGCAGCAACTCCGACATTCAACTGACCTATGGCAGCGGATATGACCATAATTGGGTGGTTGATGAGGAAGTCACGCGTGAACCCCGATTGATGGCACATTTGGAAGATCCCGTGTCCGGCCGGACGATGACGTTGCTGTCCAACCAGCCGGGGTTGCAGTTTTACTCTGGCAATTTCTTTGATGGAACGACGTCGGGAAAGGCAGGCAAAAGCTATCGAATCGGCGATGCGATCGCGCTTGAGCCGCAAATGTTTCCGGACGCGCTCAACCAGCCCGCTTTTGCTTCAATTGTTCTTCGTCCTGGGCAAGTCTATTCGAATGTGATCATGTGGCGTTTCGGCATCGGCTGGCAGTTTTCTCCGAATATCAAAGGGTAAACAAAGGAAACCCTAAAACGCGAGCGCCGCTTGCGCTCCGATGCCTGTTTTAGATGCAAAACAGGTTGAAATCAGCTATGCATATACACTAGCAGAAAATGCATAGTTGGGATGCTTCATGAATTCACTGCTGAAAGGGGTTGGTGCCCAACCATTTCTCTCGTCCTCAAGCATTTTGCTTATCGATGACGAGCACGAAATTCTGCCCGAATATCAGGAGTTTTTCGAACTCGCGGGGTTTAGAACCTTCACCTGTGCTGATCCCGTACAAGGCATGGCTATGATTCTGGAAATGCCGGATATTGCGGTTGTCATCACCGACCTGCGCATGGCGCATCTGGATGGCATCAGCATGATTAATGGCGTGCGCGCTGCCCTTCCGGAAGGACGTCATGTTAACTTCATGATTCTGACGGGCGACGCCAGCACGCAGCTAGGCGATGATTTGGCAGACATTCCCATCTTTCTGAAGCCAGCGGACACGGACGCATTGGTCGCGGCTATCCGCACGGTATTGGCGTGTTGAGCCGCCGCTGGACCGGATTCCCGGCGATCCGGGATATTCCCAAAACAGAACTTCTGATGGCCCTATTGCTCGGTGCTACAGGGCTTTTTCTGAATATTTTCGAGCTCAAGCTTGGCTGGGGCACGAACTTTTTACTCGGCAACGCGCTGGTATATGTGTTTGTGCGCGTGTTGGCTCCGCAGTCGCTGGTGCTTGCGGTTTCGGTGTCAAGCATCGGGTCGATCATCTTGTGGAACCACCCATGGGGTTGGATCGTGTCGGCATGCGAAGCGGTGTTTATCGCCCTTGTTGCGCCCCGCTCATCGCCAGTACGCAGCGTCGTTCTTTACTGGATAGTGGCAGGCGCGCCGTTATTGTTCTTATTCTATGGCGGCATCCTGAAACTGGATCAGCTGTCGGTTGCCCTCGTGGTCGCAAAGCAAATCGCCAACGGAATATTGAACGTTGTTATTGGTGAGATCATCTATGTTGCCATTTTGAGCCGAAATCCGTTCGGAAAATTCGGGCATTGGCCAAAGCTCATGGTTGAATGCTTTACGGTCATGTTATTCATGGGAACGGTGCTGATCCCGGCGACGGTGTATATGGCGCTGGAGAGGCCGTCGCGTGAACGTGCCGCGATGGAAGAGGTTAACCGAAATGTTGAAACGCGTATGCGCGTCGCGGACGCGAAGTTGAGTGCATGGGTCGATTCACGAACTATGCTGCTGCGCGGCTATGCAGATAATGATGAGCTGCCCCGCGGCCAGTCCGATGTTCGTTTGCCGAAGGAATTTGCGGCTGAATTTCAGAAAATTGCTTTCTTGGCCCCCAATCAAAGCCTGGCGGAGTTTGTATCGGCGGAAGGTGGCTCGGTTATCGGAGCAACGTCGGCCAAAGCCGATCTATCGCCTTCAACGGACAAGCGGGCGCGCTTGGTCGCGTTAAATCTTGGGCCAGCGCGATCTAATGTCGATTTTGCATTGGTCGTTCCGCATGCTCGAAACGGCCAAGCGGACGATATTGTCGCCATATTACGTCCGAAAACCTTGCATGATCTTGTCGAAAAACCCGGCCAGCACGGCATGGACAATATCTTTTTCATCAGTCCTGCCCAAGGGACATTCGCGCTGACGCATGTCACCGCACATGTGCGCACTCTTGTCGGTTCCATGTCCCAAAGTCAGCAGGCGACGGCTTTTACAAAACCCGTTCTTTTAAGTGACGTCGATTATGATCGTGCAATCACGTCCCATCTGCGTGACACGCAAATCGTTCGTCTGAACCCCATCGCTGCTCTTCCGCAATGGCAGGTCGCTTCAGTGCTTCCGCTTGAACCGGCGGTTCTGAAAGCGCGCGCGGTACAACTGCTGCATTTTCTTGCGGTCATCACATTCGTTTTTCTGATTGGGCTGTTGGCATCGCATATGAGCCTGAAGGCGTCAAATGTATTACGGCGTGTGTCGCAATCAGCCGCGGACCTTACGCAGTTCGGGAGATCGCAACCTTCGTCCGACCACATATTTATTGAAGAAGTTAGCGAAATTTCGGGAACTATAGCGATGGCAGCGGCTTCGTTCGGACGCGAGCGTGGCGCGTTGGCAAGCTATCAACGCCGGCTGAACAGCATCGCGCAGCATGCTCCGATCATCGTTTATGCCGTTGACGTCGCCAATGGGGAAGGGACGGACATGACCTATGTCAGCCCGTCACTCGAACAAATGCTGGGCTATTCGACGGCCGAAGGTTTGACGGACAAATGGTGGAGCAGTTCCATTCATCCGGACGACTATGAGTACTGCATGGCTGCGTTTAGACATTTGGAGCCGGGAAAAGTGTACGCGGCTGAATACCGCCTCCGGCACAAAAACGGCCACTATGTATGGGTATATGACACGCTATCGGTTGAGCCGACGGCGCAGGGGGCAGAGCAAGAAGCCGTTGGCATCATCATGGATATTTCCGAACGAAAGGCATCCGAGGATCAGCTTTTGCAATCGGACAAGATGGCAAGCCTTGGCCGGATGATTTCCGGTACCGCGCATGAGCTAAACCAGCCGTTGAACTTTATCAAAATGGCAGCATCAAACTTGCGTGAAAACGCGGTTCGGGGGCGCTTGGAAGCGGAAAAGTTCATTCCCAAGCTTGAAAATGTTCTGGCGCAGGTCGAACGGGCCTCTGCCATATTGCTGCAGATGCGGATATTTGGCCGGACGTCGAAGGAAGCACCGTCGGCCATCAATATCCAACATACGGTTGAAGCGGCCATCTTAATGGCCGAACCACAGATGGAGCTCGACGGGACACAACTGATTACCGAAGTGAAGGCATCCGACATCTACGTCCGGGCGTTGCCCGTGATGCTGGAGCAGGTGCTCCTGAACCTGTTCATCAATGCCAATGACGCCATTCATAGCCGGCATGATGCTGGCGATAGCGCAGAAGGTGAGATAAAAATCACCATTGATCGCAATGAGCGGTCGGCGGTGATCACTGTGGCGGACAACGGCCCCGGTATCCCCCCAGATGTCTTGCCCAAGATATTCGAACCCTTCTTTACGACTAAGCCACCCAAGGAAGGGACCGGGCTTGGACTATCGATTAGCTATGGCATCATCCGCGACATGGGCGGGGTGTTGCGCGCCAAATCGAGCCGCAAAGGCGCACGGTTCATTATTGAACTGCCACTGGCCGATGCCACAGCAACCGAGGCCGCTTGAACCCATCTGAGGCTTGGAACCAGATCTTCATGCGGTGTTCCATTGACAGGCAGAGGTCTTCACAGCAAAGTGTGAATGACACCGGTTACCTTGGGCAACCCACAAAGGAATGAAGCGATGATCAGCCGCCGCACGAGCCTTTTGCTTTTGGGTTCCACGCCACTGCTGCCTTACGCAGCCCGCGCGCAAGGGTCGGCCGCTACCTCCAGCCTTGATCCACATGCAGCGATGCGTTGGGCGAAGGGGTTCGAAGGCCAACGCCGTGCAGATTTGGGCAATGGTCGTTTCCTCAACCCCATTTTTGCAGGCGATCATCCCGATCCGTCATTGGTGTGTGACGGAGAGGATTATTATCTCACTTTCTCCACCTTTGACGCATATCCCGGCATTGTCATTTGGCACAGCCGAGACCTTGTGAACTGGCGACCCGTTACTGCCGCACTGACAAAACCAATTGGTTCAGTGTGGGCACCAGATCTGGTGAAACATGAGGGCCGTTTCTATTGCTATATTCCGGCGCGGACACCCGAAAAGAAATCGATCTACGTCATCACCGCGGATAAGATCGAAGGGCCGTGGAGCGACCCGGTTGACCTGAATTTGCCCCTGCATATCGACCCCGCACATGTCGCAGACGATGACGGCACGCGTTGGCTGTTCCTGTCCGGTGGAGACCGCGTTCAGCTATCAATAGACGGCTTATCGACCGTCGGCGATGTCGAGCATGTCTACGACCCGTGGCGTTATCCCGAAGAATGGGTGGTTGAAACATTCGCGCCCGAAGGCCCGAAGATTACCAAGCGCGGCGACTATTGGTATATGACGACTGCGGTGGGCGGCACCGCTGGCCCGCCCACTGGCCATATGGTCATCATGGCGCGCAGCAAATCGCTGGCTGGTCCATGGGAAAATTGTCCACGCAATCCGTTAATCCGCACCCTTTCCGCGCGTGAAAAATGGTGGTCGCGCGGCCATGCGACATTGTTCGAAGGCCCGGGCGGCACATATTGGATGATGTATCATGGCTATGAAAATGGCTATTGGACCTTGGGACGGCAGACACTGCTTGAGCCCGTAAAATGGGACGCCGATGGCTGGCCGCGTCCATTGGGGGGTGATTTGTCCCGCCCGATAAAGAAGCCGCGGGACATTGGCCCTCAACCCCATGGTGCGCCATTATCGGATGACTTTTCGACGGACAAAATGGGCACGCAATGGGCGTTTTATGACCCCGCCAATGAAGAAGCCAATAGGCTGAAACGGGTTGGCGGCACCTTGCATATGGCGGCCAAGGGCAAGACGCCGTCAGATTGCTCGCCCTTATGTGCGTTGGCAGGCGATCAGGCGTATCGCGTCATTGTGGATATTGAAGCCGATCCCGGAGCGGAAGGCGGTATATTGCTGTTCTACAATCGCCGCCTTTATGCAGGATTGGGTTTTGGCAGTAAGGGCCTTGTCATGCATCGCTATGGCCTGCAACGGCCGCGCGGCGCCATTCCCGGCCAACGTGACCCCGGCGGCAGCGCGGTGTCAAAACTGTCGATCCGTCTGACCAACGACCGCAACATCCTGACCATTCACACCAGCGATGATGGCCGCAAGACATGGCGCAAGTTCGACGTCCAAATGGAAGTATCGGGCTATCACCATAATGTCGCTTATGATTTCCTTTCGCTGCGTCCAGCGCTCTATGCCGCCGGACAAGGCGAAGTCCGCTTTCGCAATTTTACCTATGAGGCTTTAACGTGACTACGCCCCTGAAACTTCATCCTGACCGGCTTTTCCCGACGGATTCTGCCGTTCGGGATATCGCCCGCCGGCTATATGCCGACGTGGCCGGCTTGCCGATTATCAGCCCACATGGCCATACCGATCCCGAATGGTGGGCGACCGATGCGTCTTTTGGCAATGCTACGGAATTGCTGCTGCATCCCGATCATTACATCCTGCGCATGCTATATTCGCAAGGTGTTCCGCTTGAGGCGCTGGGCATCCGCAATGCCGATGCGGACCCACGCGAAAGCTGGCGGCTGTTCGCAGAACGCTATCATCTGTTTCGGGGAACGCCGTCGCGTATGTGGCTCGACTGGGTCTTTGCGGAAAGCTTTGGCTTGGACGTTCTGTTATCGGCAGACACGTCAGACCATTATTATGACGCGATTACCGCAAAGCTCGCAACCAGCGCCTTCCGGCCGCGAGCATTGTTCGAACGCTATAATATTGAGGTTATCGCCACAACCGAGAACCCCCTCGACGATTTGCGCCACCATCAAGCGATCCGCGATAGTGGTTGGTCAGGTCGGGTTATTACCGCCTATCGCCCCGATCCGGTTATCGACCCCGAATTCGAAGGCTTTGTCGATAATCTGAAAACCCTTTCGGCATTGACCGGTGAGGATTGTTTTAGCTGGACGGGGTATCTGGCTGCGCACCGCCAGCGCCGCGCCTTCTTTGCGTCGATGGGGGCGACGTCCACTGATCATGGTCACCCGACCGCGCGTACGGCGGATTTGTCGCCGGCCGACGCAGAGGCGCTGTTCGCCCGTGTCGTGCGTGGATCATGCTCCGCCGCGGATGCAGAATTGTTCCGCGCGCAGATGTTGACCGAAATGGCGGGCATGAGCGTTGACGACGGCTTGGTCATGCAAATCCATCCCGGTGCGTTCCGCAACCACAATCCATCGCTGTTCCATCAATTCGGACGCGACAAGGGCGCGGATATTCCGACGTCGACTGGCTATGTGCATGAACTGCACCCATTGCTGGCCAAGCATGGCAATAATGCCGACCTGACAATCATTCTCTTTACGCTCGACGAGACCGCGTACGCGCGCGAATTGGCACCGTTGGCGGGGCACTATCCAGCGCTGAGGCTTGGGCTCGCATGGTGGTTCCATGACAGCCCAGAAGGGATGCGCCGCTTCCGCAACCAGATGACGGAAACCGCCGGTTTTTATAATACGGTCGGCTTCAATGATGACACCCGCGCATTCTTGTCGATACCGGCGCGCCACGATGTCGCCCGCCGGATTGATTGCGGTTTTCTGGCGCAATTGGTTGCCGAACACCGCATGGAAGAATGGGAAGCAGCTGAGCTCGCGGTGGACCTGAGCTATAATCTGGCAAAAGCAGCGTATAAATTATGAGGCTTTCTGACGCCAATCTCGCGCATTTGGCCGTGGCGGTTATGAGACCAGCATATGACCGCGATGCGCGGGGCGTTGGCATTGTGCATTTCGGTATCGGCGCGTTTCATCGCGCGCATCAGGCCGTTTATACCGACGATGCCATGGCCGCAGAAAGCGGCGATTGGCGCATCTTGGGCGTGTCGCTGCGTTCGGGCAATGTGCGCGAGCAAATGCGCCCACAAGGCGGCCTCTATGCACTCGTTGAACACAGCGCAGATGGCAGCAAGGTCCGCGTCATCGGTTCGGTTGCAGATGTGATCGTCGCTGCGGAGGAACGGGACCGGCTTATTGCTGCCTTGGCCAATCCAGCGACCCATATCGTCAGCTTCACCATCACCGAAAAAGGCTATTGCCGCGCGCCGGACGGCGCAATCGACTTTAATGTCGCGGATAAAGGTTCGGTGTATGCCTATCTAACTGAAGCATTCCGGCAGCGGCGTGAGGCCGGATCACCCGGCCTGACGTTGATGAGCTGCGACAATCTTGCGGGAAATGGCGCGCAGTTGAAGCGACTGATGACTGCATATCTCCATCGTCATGCGCCGGAGCTTGCCAGCTGGTTCGAGGAAAAATGTGCGTGCCCATCGACGATGGTCGACCGCATCGTTCCGGCAACCACCGAAGCTGATCGGGCGCGGACCGAAGCGCTTATGGGCCTGCGCGATGATGCGATGGTGGTGACAGAGCCGTTCAGCCAATGGGTGATTGAAGACAATTTTGCCGGGCCTCGGCCAGCTTGGGAAAAACATGGCGCGTTGATGACATCCAACGTTCACGCTTATGAAGAGGCAAAGCTGCGTTTGCTAAACGGTGCGCATTCTGCGCTCGCCTATTTGGGTTTGAAGCGCGGCCATGAATTTGTGCATCAGGCCATCGCTGATCCTGAATTGGCGGCATTGGCAAACAACTTGATGCGCGATGAAGCAGCGACCAGTCTGGAGCCCGCGCCGGGACAAGACCTGAATGCATATGCCGACGCATTGATCGCGCGGTTTCAAAACCCCGCGCTCAACCACCGGCTCATTCAAATTGCGATGGATGGCAGCCAGAAAATCCCCCAGCGCTGGTTGGCAACGCTGGCCAGCCAACAGGCGAGGGGGAAACGATGCCCGTCCATCCTGACCGCCATCAGCGGATGGCTATGCCATATTCGCGGCGACAATGGCTTTGTCGATGATCCTTTGGCAGAGGTTTTGAAAGCAACATGGGCCCAAGCAGGGGCACATGGCATATCTGCCGCCTTGTTCAGTGCGGGCGGCATAATGGCGAGCGGTTGGACGCCAAGCGAAGCGGATCTGCTCGAGATTGCGCGTCAATTATAGACCATTTCTGCGCACATCGAACGACGCTGGATCAGTGCGCGTCCCGTTCGGTGGACATCAAACCCTTGGCGAGTGCAGCCAGCGCCAAGGCGATGAGCACATGATATATGTGCCAAGACACAGCCTCATCAAGCCACGCTGCGCGTCGGATGAACAACGTATTTGCAAGCATCACGGCGCAACCAATTGGCACAAGCCACGTCCGCCCCGACGCGCCGGGTCGCACGATTGAAGCAAGAAATACGATCACCAAGGCCAACAGGAACACAGGGCCGAGCAGCGGTTGCGCTAACAAAAAGATCGCGGTCGCGGCGCACAGGATGAGCGCGATTATCGATATTATGTGTCTATCCGCGGGACGGAACAGATAGCTGGATAATATGGCCACGGCCCCCGCAAGGCCGAACAATTGAGACGCACCGGCATGCAAAGCGGCGAGCGCATCCTGCAAACCAGCCCCAAAACGCACCACGCCGATGAAGGCCGCAACGCCAAAGCAGGCCATTGCAAATGCCGGTAAATGTCGGCCGTTTCGCCAGAGCGCATTGCCAGCAAAAATCGTGACCAATACAATGGCCGCGTCGGATAAAGCATAATGGGCGGGCATCATGTTCTCGTAAGCGTTATTGGCGTGGTGGTTTCAGGGAGCAAACCAGCCTCCCGTTTAATGTCTTCGGATGTCAATCGTGAGCCATCATGGCTCCACCCTGGCGGCGCAAAAATGTAACAAAAGCGTTGCCACAGGCTCAGCCCGCGCTGCGACGCATCTTGCACTATGCCGACATATTCGTGGGTTAAGATCGTGAACGGATTAAACGTTTCAAGGTTTTTGACCAAGCCATAGTCAACCGGCACGGCGCGGTCTTCCTCGACAAATGTGCCGAACATGCGATCCCAGATGATCAAAGTACCGGCGAAATTCGCATCCAGATATTCTGGATTTCGGCCATGGTGCACCCTGTGGTGGCTCGGCGTGTTGAAAATATACTCAAACCACCGTGGCAAACGGTCGATCGTTTCGGTGTGCAGGAAGAATTGGTAGGTTGCGTTAAGGATCCCGCAAAAAACAACCAATACCGGATCAAAGCCAATTAAAATCAGCGGAATTTTGAGCATCATCGTTCCGGTAAAGTGCTTCATCCAACTTTGGCGCAGCGCAATGGGCATGTTGAAATTGGTGGATGAATGATGGACCACATGCATCGCCCAACCCCAACGGACGCGGTGGCATATGCGGTGGTGCACGTAAAATCGCAGATCATCGAGCACGAAGCACAATAAGAACGATCCCCATGTGATCGGTATTTCACCAATGGCAAAGGGCGCCGCTGCAAACAATGCGGCGGTGGTGATGAAGGCAAAGATGGCATTTACCGGATCACTTGCGAGCCCCAGAAATATGGACAGCAAGGAGTCTTTGGCCGGTACCTTGCCCGCACGTTTGAGGAAGCGAATGGCGCCGAGTTCAAGCAAGATGCCCAGCCCAAAAGCGGCAAGCGATATAACGAACCAATTTTGGTTGATGAGCTGCGTAACTGTCACAAAATTCTCCCCCGCGATTAATGCAAGGAATAGTCTGGTTGATGATATAAAAAATTGAATAATAAATACATATTATGTAATTATTGGAACATGAATATTAATTTGAACAGACTGTCCCGGTTCGTCGCGGTTTATCGCCACAAGAGTTTCAGCCGCGCCGCCAGCGAGCTTGGCATGACGCATTCGGCATTGACCAAATCGGTGCAATTGCTTGAACAAGAATTGGGCGCAGAATTGTTCAACCGGACCACGCGCAGCGTTGTCCCCACCGACGCCGGCAACCGTCTTGCGCAAAGGGCTGAGGAACTTTTGGCGCTAGCGGACCAAATTGGCGATGAGGTCTTAACGGGTAGCCGACATCTTCGGCTGGTTGCGGGCCCTGCGGTCATCGAAGCATCATTGGCGCCAGCACTTGCTGCATTTTACAGGTCGCATCCGAACATTCGCGTGACGGCGGAAACCCTTCCTCTCGACATGGCCGCAGCACGGTTGCGCCAACGGGAAGCGGACTTGCTGCTTTTCCATTCAACGACCGTTAGCGCCATTCCCGAAAAGCGGTTGTTTCAGATAAGCGGGATAATCGACGAGCCCTATGTCGCGGTTATGCGTCAGGACCATCCCGCGTCGCACCGCGACTTTAGCATTGATGAGATGCTGCGATATAAATGGGCCATTCCCGGCTATGGGAAAATTTACCGCTCGGCCATTCCGACGGACATAGAAGAAAAATATCGCAACGCCGGTTTCCCGCATTACCGCGTTCTCAGTCTCGTCTCGTGCTTGGCGTTGGTCGCCGACAGCGACATGATTACATTATTGCCAGCTTCCTTCGCCCATAGGGACGCACGTGCGCTCAACCTGACGGTCGTGCCGATGCACCCAAGCTATGCGGCACGCTATGACGTAAGCGCAATCACGCTCAAAAATGGCGGGCCTGACCCTGTGTTGGATGCATTGCAAAATGCTTTTGCGATGCAGACTGGCATAGGCTGAATTTCCGCAAACATCACTGCACGATCAGTTGGCCCAATAGACATATTCCTGATCTTTTTTCCATGCGGCATTCAACGGAACATCAATGCGGATCGCGCCTTCAAGCAAGCCGGGCCAAAGGGGCTTGGGCAAACCGGCATTTTGCGCCTCAATTAACTTGCGCAGTTCCGCCACGCGCGCCGGATCCTTGGCCGCC